>NZ_JBEZUT010000209.1:0-15365 GCF_040636595.1 Kitasatospora sp. NPDC036755 | reverse complement strand
ACACCCGGCCCACCCACGTGCCGGCCCGCGGCACCGTCACGGTGAACCTGTGCGACCGGGCCAGGATCCCGTACGACGCCACGGCGGCCGCGCTCTCGTGCACGGTCTCCTGCTGGCGCACGGCGGCCTGGCCCTGGGTGCGGGCGCGGGCCAGGTATCCCTCCGGGTCGGGCGAGAGGATGAGCTGGGCGGTCTGGGTCATCCCGCCGCCGCGGTACTCGGCGCCGGCCACCGTCGCCAGGTCGCCGCGCAGCTCGTTGAGCTGGTCCTGGGCCACGGCGATCTCGCCCTGGAGGATCGTGGTCTCGCCCTGGAGCCGCCGCTGGGCCTCCTGCGCCGCGTTGAACTTCTCGGACGCCTGCTCGGCCTCGTCGTACAGCTGCTCCACCTGCGTCTTGACGTCCTGACGGTCGGCCGGGTCCGGGCTGCCGGGGGCGGCCTGGGCACGGCCTCCGGCGGCCACGCCCAGCGTGGTGGCGGCGGCCGCGGTCAGCACCAGCGCCCGGGCGAGCAGTTGGGAACGGCGGTGCACGGGCATGGCGGCAGCGGCTCCAATCCTGCGGCGCGGCCCCCGCCGCCGCACCACGACGGGCGGCCGTCGAGCGGGGAGTCCGGTGGCAGACGTTAGCGAGTCAGGGCAACCGATTCCAAACCCTTCCGAACCCGAATATTCGACCGCCAATCGGACATCAGATCGGCCCGCCGGAAAAGCCGCAGGCCCGGCCTTCCCTGGGGAAGGCCGGGCCCGGAGGCGTTCGAGCGGGGATCAGACCCGCACGATGGAGGTCAGCGGCATGTTGGTGACCGCCTCGTAGCGCACGTTCGTCCCGGTGCGGGGCGCGTGCAGCACCTGGCCGTTGCCGGCGTAGATGCCGACGTGGTGGGCGTCCCCGTAGAAGATCAGCAGGTCGCCGGGCTGGGCCTGGGAGAGGTCCGTACCGATCCGGGTGCCGGCCGAGGCCTGCGCCTGGGAGGTGCGCGGCAGCGACACGCCGGCCTGGTTGAACGCCCAGACCATCAGGCCGGAGCAGTCGAAGGAGCCGGGGCCGGTGGCGCCCCAGACGTACGGGCTGCCGATCTTGGACGCGGCGGCCGAGAGGGCGGCGGCACCGCGCGAGCTGCCCGGGGCCACCTTCACCGGGGAGGAGGCGGTCGAGCCGGCCGAGGCGGACGAGCCCGACGAGCCGCCCGACAGGTCGCTGCGGCTGTTGTCGCGCGAGGCGCGGTCGGCCTGCGCCTGCTGCGCGGCGGCGGCGTCGGCCTTGGTCTTGGCGTCGGCCGCGGCCTTCTCCTCGGCCTGGCGCAGCGCCTGGCGCTCCTGCTCGGTCAGCGTGTTGAGCAGGTCCTGGGCCGCCTTCAGCTTGCCCTGGACGTCCTCCTTGGCGGCCTTCAGCTGCTGGGTGGTCGACTCCAGCTCGGCGAGCTTGCCCTGGGCCTCGTTGCGGTCCTGGTCGAGCTTGCGCTGCTGCGCCTGGAGCTCCTTCAGCTGACCCTTCTGGGTGTCACCGGCCTGGCTCAGCGCGCCGGCCTGGCTGAGGAAGGTGTCCGGGCTGGACGAGAACATCAGCTGGACGGTCGGGGATATCCCCCCGTTGCGGTACTGCTCGCCGGCGATCTCGGCCAGTCCGCCTTGGAGCTCGGTGACCTGGGCCTGCTGACGGGCCACCTGGTCCTGCAGCCCGGAGACCTGCTTCTCCAGCTCCTGCTGCTTGGCCTGGGCGGCGTTGTAGTTCTCGGTCGCGACCTCGGCCTGCTCGTTGAGCTGGTCGACCTGGCCCTTGACCTGGTCCTTGGTCGGCTGCGGGTCGGCGTGGGCGCCCTGTGCGGACAGCACGACGGCCGCGGCGGCGACACCGGTCAGGATCGAGACGCGGGCCCGGCCTGCGGGCTTGGGACGACGATGGGACGCCACGAAGGCGGACTCCTTCTTCCTACGTCCGCCTACCGGGTGAGCTGACGGGTTCGGGCCGGAAGCATGCCCTACGACGCCTCACGGCCGTTCCACCGGCCGACCTGGCGCCGATTCACCCCGGAGGAACGTGGTTCCCCGGCTCCGCTCCGCAGCACCCCCGATTGCTGGGCTCCCCTGTCGGGCAGTCGTTTCGACCTGCCCCGCTGCCTCACGAACTCGACGGTAACCACCGCCGCCACCCTGGCTGGGCGATCGACAGTGCGGTGGTTCGGAGCATGACCCTAGTAACTGAACCGTGATCCGTTCAAATCCTTGTCAGAAAAAAGACAGAAGATTACCCAAGTTCCTTTGTGAAAATGACCGATGGTGACCACTGGTGCACACATGGCTGATCACTTCTCAGCATGTGGTCACAAAGGGGCGGAAGCCGAACGCCACCCCCGCACGAGGGGTGGCGCTTTTCACAGGCCCCCCGACGGAGGCCTCCGGCGTGTCGGGCCGTCAGACCCGGCGGATGGTGTTGATCGGCATCGCGTCGGCCTTCATCACCTTCACCACGTCACCGGTGTGCGGCGCGTGGACCACCATGCCGTTGCCGATGTACATCCCGACGTGGTGCATGTCGGAGCCGTAGATCACCAGGTCGCCCGGCTGGGCCTGGTCCAGCGACGGCACCCGGGTGCCGTAGTGGCCCTGCTCCTGCGAGGTGCGCGGCAGCGAGACGCCGGCCTGCCCGTACGACCAGACCATCAGGCCCGAGCAGTCGAAGGTGGTCGACCCGGTGGCGCCCCAGACGTACGGCGAACCCTGCTTGCTCATCGCCTTGGACAGCGCCACGGCCGCGTAGCCGCTGGCCTGCGGCAGGCTGCCGAGGTCGACCCGGTCGGCGCCGCGCGAGGCGCGGTCGTCCTGCGCCTGCTGGGCCTTCAGCGCGGCACGGTCGGAGGCGCTCAGCGAGTTCAGCAGGTCCTGGGCGGCCTTCAGCTTGGTGTTGACGTCCGCCTTGGCCTGGTTCAGGTCCTTGGTGGTGGTGTCCAGCGAGGCCAGCACGGCGGCCGCCTCGGTCTTCTCCTGGTCCAGCCGGCGCTGCTGGTCCAGCAGGCCCTTGAGCGCCTCGGCCTGACTGGTGCTGGCCTGCTGGACGGTGGAGGCCTTCTCCAGGTAGCCGGACGGGTCGGAGGAGAGCATCAGCTGGACGGACGGGTCGATGCCGCCGGCGCGGTACTGCTCACCCGCCACCTCGGCGAGGCCGCCCTGGAGCTGGGTCATCTGCTCCTGGCTGCGGGCCACCTGGTCCTGCAGCTGGTCGGACTGCTTGCGCAGCTGGTCGGCCCGCTCCTTGGCGCCGTTGTACTTCTCGGCCGCCTGCTCCTGCTCCTCCTGGAGCTGGTCGATCTGCGCCTTGACGTCGGTCTTGTTCGGCTGCGGCGCGGCGTGCGCGGCCACCTGGGCGGAGAGGGCGACCGCGGTCGCAGCGGCGGCGGTGAGCACGGAGATCCGTGCGCGGCTCGGCTGCTTGGGACGGCGGTGGGAGGCCAAGGGACCGGCTCCTTCTCCATCGGACTCACCTGATGGGATGAGATTCCGGAAAATAGGTTTGACGCCAGACACTAGTGAAGATCTATCCGTTCTGCCACTCCCCCGAAGGCGTGAACTTCACTCCCCACACTGACTTCACCGGACCCGCACAACGCCCCGGAATCCCCTCTGACCAGGCATCATGAGGCCCGGGCCGAGGTCACGGCCGGGCCAGCCGATTGAGCAGCAGCACCGATGCCACGGGGCGCGCGCCCGCCTTCCGCACGCCCTCCGCGACCTCCCGGTCGGTGGAGACCACGACCACCGGACGGCCCTGCGGCTCGGCCCGCACCAGACGGCGGATCAGCTCGTCGGCCGTCTCGCCGGTCCGGCTGAACCGCACCCGGACCCCACGCGGTGGCGCCATGATCACCGGGACGTCCAGGTCCTGCCCGTCGAAGACGCAGGTGACCTCCGCCTGCGTCCGCTGGGCCAGCATCGCCAGCCCGCCCAGCAGCCGGATCCGCTGCTGCTCCAGCGGCAGCGCCGGATAGCCGGTCTTGGTCACGTTGTAGCCGTCCACCACCAGATGCACCTGGGGGATCGCCAGCAGCTGGTCCAGCAGCGCCGGATCGTCCTCGGCCAGCCCGCGCCGCGCCACGTCGTGCGGCGAGGCCGCCCCCGGCACCACCGCCTCCACCAGGTCCGCCGGGCGGATCTGGGAGACCGGCAGCGCCAGCTCCCGCTGGAGCCCCTGGGCGGACTGCAGCACGGTGTCCAGCAGCAGCCGCAGCCGCATGTCCTCGACGCTGCGCCCCTCCCGGGCCGACCGGCGGCCCTGCTCGACCGCGTTCTCCAGCTCCGAGACCCGGTGCCTGAGCCTGCGCGCCTCGGTCTCGGCCGCGCCGCGCTCGGCCGCCGTCTGCGCCTTCACGGCCTCCAGCTCGCCGGCCACCCGCCGGGTCTCGGCCTGCGCCCGGCGGGTGTCGCTCTCCAGCGACCGCACCTTCTTGCGCAGCGACTCGGCCTCCTTGCGGATGCCGTCGGACTCCGCCCGCTGCCGGTCCAGGTCCGCCCGCGCGGAGGCCCGCACCTCGGCCAGCTCGGCCTGCAGCTTCTCCACCAGCCGGGCCGCCTCCGCGGCCGCGTCCTCGGCGCCGGCCCGCTCGGCCTCCTCGCCGGCCTCGGCCACCAACCGGCTCCAGCCCGCCGAACGCACCAGGTAGGCGGCGGCCGCGACGTCCATCGGATCGGCGGCGCTCGGCACGGTGCCCGACTCCAGCGCCTTCACCAGGTCCGGCTGCCCGAGCCGCAGCCGCTCCGCTATCCGCACCCGGAAGGCCGGCTCCGCCTCCAGTGCCGCCGCCAGCGCGGTGGCCGCGTACTTGGCCCGCCGCGCCGGGGTGAACTTGACGTACTGCCGCAGGCTCTGCGGGAGCTCGGCCGCCGGCAGCCCGCCGAGCGCGTCCGAGGCCAGCCCGACCACACGCCGGCGCACGCCCTCGGGCAGCGGCCGGTCCAGCTTCTCGGCGGCACGCTCCGCCGCGGACTCGGAGGATCCGTCCGCCGTCCCGGCGGCCTCGGCCGGGGCCTCGGCAGCAGCGGGCCGAAGCCCCTGGGCTTCGCCGGGCTCCTTCGCTGCGTCCACCACGTCCTCGGCTCCGATCCTGGTCCAGCGGGGCACGGCCGCGACCTCCCCCTGTCGTCACGCTCCGTGCGTCTTGTCTGTATTGTCCCGTGCCGCGCGGGCGGGTGCGCCGTGCACCCGCCCGCGCCGCAGCGGTGCGGGTCAGCCCTGCTCGGCGGGGGCCTGCGCCCCTTCGGAGCCCGGACGGGCCACCAGTTCGACCTGGTCCACCGCGTTGCACCAGCGGCAGCGGACCGACTCGACCGTCTCGCTCAGCACCTCGGTCTCCTCGACCTTGGACTCGCCGGCCAGGTCGAAGTGCAGGAACTCGGTCACCCGCGCGGTGCGGGTCACGTCGAAGCGGGTGAGGTTGCCGCACAGGGTGCAGCGCCAGCGCGTCTCGGCGGTCAGGGCGGGGACGGTCATCGGGGGTCCTCTCGGGTGGTCCCTGCGTGGGCCAGGCGCTCCCCCCGGAGCCCCGGCGTCGGCGGCGGGAGGCGGGAATGCCCGCCCCAAGCCTATTGCCTGGGGCAACCGCCGCGACCACCGGTCGCCTGAAGACCCGCACTGGTCCACCTGCCGTAAACCGCGGTGTCACCTGCGGCGCCCGGAGGGATGCTTGGCCGCATGGCGCTCGCGGTCCCCGACCACACCGCCGCCCGGAGCGGCCGCCCGGCGGCGGCCGCCCCCGCGGTCACGTACGGCCTGATCGCGCTCAACACCCTGGTCTTCCTGCTCGGCCCGGCCGCGGGGCTCAACCCGCTGTACGGCAGCGGCCCGGCGCGGGTCTGCGCGGAGCAGCGGTACGAGCAGCGCTGGGGCGCCGTCCCGGCCGAGGTGCTGGCCGGACGGCCGCTGACCGCCGAACAGCTCGCCGAGGCCCCCGACCCGGCCCCCGGCTGCCCGGCCGCCCCGACCCCGGGCAAGCACCCGGCCCTGTCCGTGCTCACCGGCCTCTTCCTGCACGCCGGCTGGCTGCACCTGCTGGGGAACCTGCTCTTCCTCCAGGTCTTCGGCCCCACCGTGGAACGGCGGCTGGGCCGGGCCCGGTACGCCGTCTTCTACCTGGCCGCCGGCGGTGTGAGCACGTACGGCTTCGCCCTCGCCGAGGCGCACTCGCCGAACTCCACCCGGGTGCTGATCGGGGCCTCCGGCGCGATCGCCGCCGTCCTCGGCGCCTATCTGCGCCTCCACCCCCGGGCGCGGGTGACCACCCTCGTCCCGCTGCTGCTCTTCCTGCCGCTGCGCTTCCCCGCCTGGCTGGTGCTCGGCCTCTGGTTCGCCCTGCAGTGGTGGTCGGTGCACTCGGCGGGGCCCGGGGTGGCCTACCTGGTCCATGTGATCGGCTTCTGCGCCGGGTTCCTGTACGCCTGTACCGTGGTCCGCCACCCCCCGCGACGACCGGGCCGACGCCCGATACGCTGGCGGCACCCCACAAAGGAGCCCGAACTGTGATCACCGCCATCGTCCTGATCAAGACCAGTGTCGACCGCATCCCGGAGATCGCCGAATCCATCGCCGCCATCGACGGCGTCAGCGAGGTCTACTCGGTGACCGGGGGCTACAACCTGGTGGCGATGGTGCGGGTGCGCCGGCACGACGACCTGGCCGAGGTCATCCCCGGCCGGCTCAACAAGGTCCCGGGTGTGGCGCACACCGAGACCCAGATCGCCTTCCGCACCTACTCCCAGCACGACCTGGAGGCCGCCTTCGCGCTCGGCCTGGACGAGTAGGCGTCAGCCCGCGCGCCGAGCGTCCGCGACGCAGCGCCCGCCCTCGTTGCGGTAGCTCCAGGCCGCGCCGTCCGTGACCAGCTCCCGGACGGCGGTCAGGAAGCGGTCGACGTGCTCGTCCGGCGTCCCGGCGCCGAAGCTCACCCGGATCGCGTTCAGGCTGCGCTCGCCCGGCAGCGAGGGCTCCGGCGCCCCGCACTCGGACGGCGCCACCTCCTCGTCCCCGAGCAGCGTGCGCACCAGCGGGTGGGCGCAGAACAGCCCGTCGCGCACCCCGATCCCGTACTCGGCGGAGAGCGCGGCCGAGAAGTGCGAGCTGTTCCAGCCCCGGACGACGAAGGACAGCACGCCCACCCGGGCGGAGTCCGCGCCGAACAGGTTCAGCACCTTGACCTGCGGGATCTCGGCCAGCCCGGCCGTCAGCCGGGCGATCAGCTGCTGCTCGCGGGCCTCCAGCGCGTCGAAACCGGCCTCGGTCAGCGCCCGGCAGGCCGAGGCGATCGCGTAGGCGCCGATGACGTTCGGCGAACCGGCCTCGTGCCGGGCCGGGCCGGTGTGCCACTGCACGGCCACCGAGCCGTCCGTCTCCCGGGCCACCGTCCGGGTCGCCCCGCCGCCCGCCAGGTACGGCTCGGCCGCGTCCAGCCAGTCCGCCCGGCCGGCCAGCACCCCGGCGCCGAACGGCGCGTAGATCTTGTGCCCGGAGAAGGCGATCCAGTCGACGCCCAGCTCGCGCACCGAGACCCGGTGGTGCGGCGCCAGCTGGGCGGCGTCCAGCACCACCCGGGCGCCGTGCCGGTGCGCGGTCTCGGTCAGCGCGGCGACCGGCCACAGCTCGCCGGTCACGTTGGAGGCGCCGGTGACGCACAGCAGCTTGGGGCCCTCGGGCGCCTCGGCGAGCGCGGTGTCCAGCGCCTCCACCGCCTCGGCCCGCGAGCGCGGCGCCCGCAGGTAGGTGACGTCCAGTCCGGCGTGGGCCCAGGGCAGCAGCGAGGCGTGGTGCTCGGTCTCGAAGGCGAACACCCGGGTGCCGGCCGGAAGGGCGGCGGCCAGCAGGTTGAGCGAGTCGGTGGTGGCCCGGGTGAAGACCACCTGGTCGCCCTCGCGCAGGTCGAGGAACTCGCCGACGGTGCGGCGGCTCTGCTCGAACAGGTCGGTGGACAGCTGGGAGAGGTACCCGGCCCCGCGGTGGACGCTGCCGTAGTACGGCGCGTAGGCGGCGACGTCGTCCCACACCCGCTGGAGCGCCGGCGAACTGGCCGCGTAGTCGAGCGCCGCGTAGCCGACCTTCTCACCGCTGGCGAGCGGGACCTGGACGTCGGCGCCGAGGACGGCGAGCGGGGCGGCGCAGGTTTCGGTGGCGAGGGACATGAGAATGCACTCCTTCTGGGTGAGGGACCCCGGGAGTGCAAGTCGTCGGGTGTCCGCGCTTGTCGCACGGACGGTTTGCCGTGACGACCCGGTCCTCACCCAGGGCACCCCGCCACGGACGGAGGGTTGCCGGACAGCAAGCTGGGGCTTGGCGCTGTCACTCATGACCTGGCCAAGACTCTAGGCCGCGTCCATCGGGCGGTCAAACGGGCATCCAGCATCCGGACAGCGCGAGGGGCCCGCGGGAGGATTTCCCACGGGCCCCTCAACTCACGCCTCAGGAGCGGCTGGTGGCCTCCGACCAGCGCCGCAGCAGGTCCTGTGCGGCACCGGAGTCGATCGCCTTGGCGGCCCGCTCCATGCCGACCGCCAGCTGCTCGGCGAGCGGCGCGTCGGTCAGGTCCAGCGCGACCAGCGCCGCCGCCGTGTTCAGCAGGACGGCGTCCCGCACCGGCCCGTGCTCGCCCGCCAGCAGCCGCCGCGCGACCTCGGCGTTGTACGAGGCGTCCGCCCCGCGCAGCGCCTCGATGCCGACCAGCTCGATGCCGACGTCCCGCGGGTCGAAGGTGGTCTCGGTGACCACCCCGTCGCGCACCATCCAGACCTGGGAGGTAGTGGTGATGGTCAGCTCGTCCAGCCCGTCGTCGCCGCGGAAGACCAGCGCCGTCGCCCCGCGCTCCGCCAGCACGCCGGCGATCAGCCCGGACAGCCGGGTGTCGAAGCAGCCGATGGCGTGCGCGGTGACCTTCGCCGGATTGGTCAGCGGGCCGAGGATGTTGAAGGACGTCGGCACCCCCAGGTCGCGCCGCGCGGTGGCGGCGTGCCGCATCGAGGGGTGGAACTTGGCCGCGAAGCAGAAGGTGAGCCCGACCTCCTCGGCCACCTCGGCGACCCTCCGGGAGGAGATGTCCAGCGCCACCCCGAGCTTCTCCAGCACGTCGGAGGAGCCGCTGGTGGAGGAGGCCGAGCGGTTGCCGTGCTTGACCACCTTGGCACCGGCGGCCGCCGCGACGATCGCCGACATGGTGGAGATGTTGACGGTCTTCGCGCGGTCCCCGCCGGTGCCGACGATGTCCACCGCCGGGCCGGGGATCTCCAGCGGCTCGGCGTGCGCGTACATCGCGTCGACCAGGCCGGAGATCTCCTCGACCGACTCGCCCTTGGCCCGCAGCGCGATCATGAAGCCGGCCACCTGTACGGGGGACGCCTCACCGCTCATGATCCGGTCCATCGCCCACGCGGTGGACGAACGGTCGAGGTCCTCCCCCTGCAACAGCGCCGCCAGGAGGTCCGGCCAGGTGCGGACCACCTGCGCGGGGTCGCTACCGCCGTTCGCAGGGTTCACGTTCACCATCGCTGACTCCAGCTGTTGTCGGTTCCCCATCGCGGGGGACGTCCGTACGGATGGAGCCAGCCTATCGAGCGAAGCGCTCGCTTCTACCCTCTCTTTCCTACTCCTGCCACGGATTTCAGCGGACGGCGGGAGTCCGCTTCGCCAGCCTGGCCCGCAGCAGGGTGGCCACCGCCCCGGCGAGCGCCACCGGCTCCACCGGGTGGGAGATGGCGGCGTCCGCCCGGCTCCAGGCGGCCAGCCAGGAGTCCTGCGGCCGGCCGATCAGCACCAGCACCGGCGGGCAGCCGTAGATCTCGTCCTTGAGCTGCCGCCCGAGGCCCAGCCCGCCGGCCGGAACGGCCTCGCCGTCCAGCACGCAGAGGTCCACCCCTCCCTTCTCCAGCGCCTTGAGCACCGCGGGGGTGGTCGCGCACTCCAGGTAGGACAGTTCCGGAAGATCCTCGGCGGGCCGGCGGCCGAGCGCCGTCAGCACCTGCTCGCGGGTGTTGCGGTCGTCGCTGTAGACGAGGACGGTGAGCGTCTCATCGGTCGTGTACGCCATGGACCCTGCTCCCTCAAGTGTGATCCGGACCACGTTCGCCTGATCCGGATGCTACTCCCGATCACCGTCCGCCGAGTCCCCCTCGCGCACGTTCCTCCTCAAGCCGCCGCGCCCCGGGCTCACCCGCCCGGAGGACGGCCCGTCACCCGACCCGGCCCAGTCCACCCGTACGGCCGACCCGGCCCCCTCCCCCGTACCCCTCCCGGCTACTCCGACCGTGCAACGACGCGCCGGGCAACGGGGTCACAGGCCCCTCCGAGGAACCATCAGAAAAGGGACGCGCCGCTGCTCAGCCCCCGTCCGGCCCCCCTGCCGCCCGCCAAGCGGGCATACCGCACGCACCGGACACTCCGAGGGACACCCCCCGACGTGAAGACGGAATAAGGGACCGACATAATGTCCGTCGTGGCGACAGCAACAGCAGTAGAAACCGGGCACGCGCACGGATCGGTCAACCGGCCGAACATGGTCAGCGTCGGAACGATCGTCTGGCTCAGTTCCGAGTTGATGTTCTTCGCGGCCCTCTTCGCGATGTACTTCACGCTCCGCTCCGTCAAGGGGCCGGAGTTCTGGACCGAGAAGGCCCACGCCCTCAACGTGCCCTTCTCCTCGGTCAACACCACGATCCTGGTGCTCTCCTCGCTCACCTGCCAGCTCGGCGTGTTCGCTGCCGAGCGCGGTGACGTGAAGAAGCTCCGGGCGTGGTTCATCCTCACGTTCGCCATGGGCGCGGTCTTCATCGGCGGCCAGGTCTTCGAGTACACCGAGCTGGTCAAGAAGGACGGCCTCTCGCTGTCCTCCGACCCGTACGGCACGGTGTTCTACCTGACCACCGGCTTCCACGGGCTGCACGTGACGGGTGGTCTGATCGCCTTCCTGCTGGTCCTGGGACGGACGTACGCAGCCAAGCGCTTCACGCACGAGCAGGCCACCGCCGCGATCGTCGTGTCGTACTACTGGCACTTCGTCGACGTCGTGTGGATCGGCCTGTTCGCGACCATCTACCTGATCAAGTAACCAGCTGATCAGGTCGCTGGCCACCGGCTGCGGCCCCCGCCCTCACCGGCGACGGGCCGCTTCTGCCGGTGCCGACGCTCCCACCGACCGACCGCGCGCGCAGCCCTAGACAGGCAGCCTCGTGCCGGCCAGACCGGCCGCCGGGTGCACCCACCAGTCGACCAGATCCTGACACCGGGGTTATTCCGTGAAAAAGCTCTCCGCACGACGGCGCCACCCATTGGCGGCGCTGGTCGTCCTACTTCTCGCCCTGGCGGCAACCGGGGGGCTGTACGCCGCGTTCGCGCCCGCCGACAAGGCGCAGGCCGACGTCGCCGCGCAGTCGCTCGCGATCGATGAGGGCAAGAAGCTCTTCGCCGTGGGCTGCTCCTCCTGCCACGGCCTGAACGGCCAGGGCAGCAGTGACGGTCCGAGCCTGGTCGGCGTCGGCTCCGCCGCTGTCGACTTCCAGGTCGGCACCGGCCGCATGCCGGCCCAGCAGCCCGGCGCCCAGGTCCCGCGCAAGAAGAACATCTACTCGCAGGCCGAGATCGACCAGCTCGCCGCCTACGTCGCCTCCCTCGGTCCCGGCCCGGTGACCCCGACGGAGGAGCAGTTCACCTCGACCAACCCCGAGGACATCTCCAAGGGTGGCGAGCTGTTCCGCACCAACTGCGCCCAGTGCCACAACTTCGCCGGCCAGGGCGGTGCCCTGACCAAGGGCAAGTACGCCCCGTCGCTGGAGGGTGTGGACGCCAAGCACATCTACGAGGCCATGCAGACCGGCCCGCAGAACATGCCGTCGTTCCCGGACACCACCATGCCCGAGGAGCAGAAGAAGCAGATCGTGGCCTTCGTCCGCCACACCACCAACGATGAGCCCAACCCCGGCGGTCTCACCCTGGGCAGCCTCGGTCCGGTGACCGAGGGTCTGTTCGGCTGGATCTTCGGCCTCGGCACGCTCATCGCGGTCGCGATCTGGGTCGCCGCCCACACCACCAAGGCCAAGAAGTCATGAGCCACGACATGTCAGAAGAGAAGCTCCCGGAGCCGCACGGCTCCGCCGGCGAGGTGGCCGACCACGGCAGCCCGTTCGCCGACCCGGGCCTGCCGGCCCACGAGCCCCGTCGCACCGACATCGACGAGCGGGCCGCCCAGCGCGCCGAGCGCCAGGTCTCGCTGATGTTCGTGATCTCGATGCTCGCCACCATCGGCTTCATCGCCTCGTACGTGGCCATCGACCCGGACAAGATCGTCTACATCTTCCCGCTGGGTCACGTCAGCGCGCTGAACTTCGCGCTCGGCCTGACCCTGGGCGTCGCGCTGTTCATGATCGGCGCGGGCGCGGTCCACTGGGCCCGCACCCTGATGTCGGACGTCGAGCTGCCGGCCGAGCGTCACCCGATCGAGGCTTCCGACGAGGTCCGCGCGGACGTCATCGAGCAGTTCAAGACCGGTGCCGCCGAGTCCGGCTTCGGCCGCCGCAAGATGATCCGCAACACCCTGATCGGCTCCATGGCGCTGGTCCCGCTCTCCGGCGTGGTCCTGCTCCGTGACCTCGGCCCGCTTCCCGAGACGAAGCTCAAGGAGACCGGTTGGAAGGAGGCGACCGAGACCAAGCCGCTGGCGCTCATCAACATGAACACCATGCAGCCGATGAAGCCCGAGGACATCGCGGTCGGCTCGCTCACCTTCGCCATGCCGGAGGGTCTGTCCACGCACAGCGAGGACTTCCAGCAGCGGATCGCCAAGGACGCCCTGATGCTGGTCCGCATCGCGCCCGAGGACATCAAGGACGACAAGTCCAAGGACCTCGGTTTCGAGGGCATCCTCGCGTACTCCAAGATCTGCACCCACGTCGGCTGCCCGATCAGCCTCTACGAGCAGCAGACCCACCACGCGCTCTGCCCCTGCCACCAGTCGACCTTCGACCTGGCGGACGGCGCTCGCGTCATCTTCGGCCCGGCCGGCCACCCGCTGCCGCAGCTGAAGATCATCACTGACGAGAAGGGCAACCTGGTCGCCACCGGCGACTTCGCGGAGCCCGTCGGCCCGAGCTACTGGGAGCGTGCTCGATGAGTAGCGCGAGCAGCACCACGACCGGTGCCGCCAAGCCCTCCAGCACGCGTGAGAAGCCCGCCAACAAGTGGGAAGCCGCGGCTGACTGGACGGACGGCCGGCTGGGGATCTACTCCCTCGCCAAGGCCAACCTGCGGAAGATCTTCCCGGACCACTGGTCCTTCATGCTGGGCGAGATCTGCCTCTACACCTTCGTCATCATCATCCTGACCGGTGTCTACCTGACGCTGTTCTTCAAGCCCTCGATGGCCGAGGTCGTCTACGACGGCTCCTACGTGCCGCTCAAGGGCATCCCGATGTCGGAGGCCTACGCCTCCACCGTGGACATCAGCTTCGAGGTCCGCGGCGGTCTGCTGATCCGCCAGATCCACCACTGGGCCGCCCTGGTCTTCGTGGCCGCGATGCTCGTGCACATGATGCGAGTGTTCTTCACCGGCGCGTTCCGCAAGCCGCGTGAGATCAACTGGGTCTTCGGCTTCCTGCTGCTGGTCCTGGGCATGTTCGACGGCTTCTTCGGCTACTCCCTGCCGGACGACCTGCTGTCGGGCACCGGTATCCGCTTCATGGAAGGCGCGATCCTCGCCGTCCCGCTGATCGGCACCTACGTCCAGATGTTCCTGTTCGGGGGCGAGTTCCCCGGCCACGACATCGTGCCGCGGTTCTTCACCATCCACGTGCTGCTGATCCCGGGCATCATGCTCGGCCTGCTGGTGGCGCACCTGATCCTGGTCTTCTACCACAAGCACACCCAGTGGGCGGGCCCGGGCAAGACCGAGAAGAACGTCGTCGGCATGCCGCTGATGCCGGTCTACATGGCCAAGGCCGGTGGCTTCTTCTTCCTGGTGTTCGGCCTCATCGCCGTCATCTCGGCGATCGCCACGATCAACCCGATCTGGGCGTACGGCCCGTACCGTCCGGACCAGGTCTCCACGGACGCCCAGCCCGACTGGTACATGGGCTTCTCCGAGGGTCTGATCCGTGTCATGCCGGGCTGGGAGATCAGCGTCTGGGGCGGCCACACCCTCAACCTGGGTGTCATGGTCCCGCTGGCGATCTTCCCGCTGGTCCTGGTCTCGATCGCGGCCTACCCGTTCATCGAGGGCTGGATCACCGGCGACAAGCGCGAGCACCACATCCTGGACCGCCCGCGCAACGCTCCGGTCCGCACCGCCCTGGGTGCCGCCTGGATCAGCCTCTACCTGATCCTGCTGATGGCCGGTGGCAACGACCTGTTCGCCACCCACCTGCACCTGTCGATCAACTCGGTCACCTACTTCGTCCGCGTCGGCTTCTTCGTCGTCCCGGTCGTCGTCTTCATCATCACCAAGCGCTGGTGCCTCGGCCTCCAGCGCCGTGACAAGGAGAAGGTGCTGCACGGCCGCGAGACGGGTGTCATCAAGCGCCTGCCGCACGGCGAGTTCATCGAGGTGCACGCCCAGCTCCCGCAGAAGGACCTGTACAAGCTCACCGCGCACGAGCAGAACCAGCCGGTCGAGCTGCCGGCCCAGACGGACGAGAACGGCGTGGCCCGCAAGGCCGGCGTCGTCACCCGCACCCGGGCCAAGCTCTCCCGCGGCTTCTACGGCGAGGGCAGCCAGATCCCCAAGCCGACCGCCGAGGAGCACCACGAGATCACCAGCGGCCACGGCCACCACTGATCCCGTACGCACCAGCGCGTCACCCCGAGGGCCGCTGACCAGAGTTCATCTGGTCAGCGGCCCTCGGGCCTTTCCGTACCCGCCCGCGCCACCAGGAGCACCCGTGCAGCTGTCCGTCGACCCCGACTCGGCCACCGCCCCGTACGAGCAGATCCGCGCCCAGATCGCCGAGCGGGCCCGCTCCGGCGAGCTGCCGACCGGGCTGCGGCTGCCCACCGTCCGGGCCCTGGCCGAGGAACTGGGACTCGCCGCCGGCACCGTCGCCCGGGCCTACCGCGAGCTGGAGGCGGACGGCGTGGTGGAGACCCACGGCCGGCGCGGCACACTGATCGCCGCCACCGGGGACACCGCCCACCGGCTGGCCGCCGAGGCTGCCGCCGAGTACGCCGCCCGCGCCCGCCGCCTGGGCGTCTCCCCCGCGGACGCCCTGGCCGCCGTGGACACCGCGCTGCGGCTGGCCTACCCGCAGCAGGGCTAGAGGCAATGCCGGTGACTTTGTCTTGCTGCTCTCGTTGGTTGTGGTGTGGCGAGGGTGGGGCAGGTCAAGTCGCCTGCGGGTGAGCGGTTGTCGGACCG
>NZ_JBEZUT010000208.1:0-15380 GCF_040636595.1 Kitasatospora sp. NPDC036755 | reverse complement strand
GCGGGCGTGTCCGACGGCGATATGCCCGTGCAACGACCCCAGCGAGGCCTCGTCGAAGACCTGGGAGACGAGCCCCATGTCCTTGAAGACGAGACGGGGTGCCCGCCCCGCCCGGCGCTCCCCCGGCCGGCGGCTCCCGCAAGGACGAGCCCGCCGCCCGGCTGAACCCCAAGTACCTGTTCGACACCTTCGTCATCGGCGCCAGCAACCGCTTCGCGCACGCGGCGGCGGTGGCGGTCGCCGAGGCCCCCGCCAAGGCGTACAACCCGCTGTTCATCTACGGCGAGTCCGGGCTGGGCAAGACCCACCTGCTGCACGCCATCGGGCACTACTCGCGCAGTCTCTTCCCGGGCACCCGGGTGCGCTACGTGTCCTCGGAGGAGTTCACCAACGAGTTCATCAACTCGATCCGGGACGGCAAGGCGGACACCTTCCGCCGCCGCTACCGGGACATGGACATCCTGCTCGTGGACGACGTCCAGTTCCTCGCGAGCAAGGAGTCCACGCAGGAGGAGTTCTTCCACACCTTCAACACCCTGCACAACGCGAACAAGCAGATCGTCCTCTCCTCGGACCGGCCGCCCAAGCTGCTGACCACGCTGGAGGACCGGCTGCGCAACCGCTTCGAGTGGGGCCTGATCACCGACGTCACCCCGCCCGAGCTGGAGACCCGGATCGCGATCCTGCGCAAGAAGGCGATCCAGGAGCAACTCAACGCTCCCGCCGACGTGTTGGAGTTCATCGCGTCCCGGATCACCCGCAACATCCGGGAGTTGGAGGGCGCGCTGATCCGGGTCACCGCCTTCGCCAACCTCAACCGGGCCCCGGTGGACCTGGAGTTGGCGGGGATCGTCCTCAAGGACCTGATCCCGGGCGGGGACGAGGACGCCGGCCCGGAGATCACCGCGCAGGTCATCATGCAGCAGACCGCCGCCTACTTCGGCCTGGGTGTGGACGACCTCTGCGGCTCCTCCCGCAGCCGGGTGCTGGTGACGGCCCGGCAGATCGCGATGTACCTCTGCCGAGAGCTCACCGACCTCTCGCTGCCGAAGATCGGCGCGCAGTTCGGCGGCCGCGACCACACCACGGTGATGCACGCGGACCGCAAGATCCGCTCGCTGATGGCGGAGCGGCGCTCGATCTACAACCAGGTCACCGAACTCACCAACCGCATCAAGAGCTAGCGGGGTGCCGCGCGACGCGGCACCCGGGCCGGACGGGCCGGACGGGCCGCACCAGGGCCACCAGGGCCACCGGCCCCACCGGGCCCCTCGGGGGCCCCAGCAGAACCACCAGGGCGTCAGGAGCGAATCCTGACGCCCTTTCCCGTGCCCGCAGGTGTGCACCGCGCCCCGGCTGGGCAGGGATGCCGTCGACGGACGATCCGCCAGTCCACAGCCCGCGCCGAACAACTGACCGGTGATTCGAAAACCGGGGGCGCGCAAGGCCGTTGTCCACAGGACCGGCCCCTTCCCCACCGTCCACAGGTGGGTGCGTGCGGAGTTATCCAGAATTCGTCCACAGGCTCGTCGCCGCTACGCTCTTCCGCGCAGGTCAGGTGCCTGTGGACTTGTGCACAACCGTTATCCACAGGGTGTGGACAATTGACGGCCCGGCAGTGGGCCGTCCGGGTTGTCCACCGGTTGTCCCCAGGGGAGGGGAGGTTATCCCCAGGTTGTCCACAGCCCCGTCCACAGTTCGACAACCGTGAGCTGGCGTTCATACCCTGGTGTGAAAGGCGTCACGAAAAGTTGACCGGCGCCCGTGGATAACCGGGCCCGGATCTGGGGACAGCCCTGGGGATAACCTGTGGATACCGAGCGTGGCCTGTGGGTAACGCTCGGCTGTCCACAGCGCGGCCTGCCCGTCCACAGCCGCCGTCCACAGTCCCTGTGGACAAAATTCGGGCCCTGACCTGCGGAAACGGGGTTATCCACGGTTTCCACAGGCCCTACTACTACCACTACACATTTAGACCCCGGACTTGCTTTCAAAGTGGGTGGGCCCCGAATCTGTGGACAACCGGGCTCCGACAACCGTTCGGGTCGCTTCCGCCCGTCTGCCCCGTCTGTCGGCGGAGTACGTCAGACTGTCCTTGCGACTGGAAGCGGAGTGAGCGAGCTCGGTGGACAGCCGAACCGACGATCAAGATCAGACGAACCAGAGTGCGAGCGGGAGCGCTCGATCCAGGAGGCGGTTACCGGTGAAGTTCCGGGTGGAGCGTGACGTCCTCGCGGAGGCGGTGGCCTGGGCTGCCCGCAGCCTCCCGGCACGGCCGCCGGTGCCGGTGCTGGCCGGCCTGCTGCTGACCGCGCAGGAGGGCAGCCTGGCGCTGTCCGGCTTCGACTACGAGGTCTCGGCCCGGGTCGAGCTGGAGGCGGACGTCGAGGAGGCCGGCACCGTCCTGGTCTCCGGCCGGCTGCTGAACGACATCTCCCGCAACCTGCCCAACCGCCCGGTGGAGATCTCCACCGACGGCCAGCGGGTCAGCGTGGTCTGCGGCAGCTCCCGCTTCACCCTCCCCACCCTCCCGGTGGACGAGTACCCGGCGCTGCCCCAGATGCCGACCGCCACCGGCACCGTCTCCGGCGACGTCTTCGCCTCCGCCGTCAGCCAGGCCGCGGTCGCCGCCGGCCGGGACGACACCCTCCCGGTGCTCACCGGTGTCCGGGTCGAGATCGAGGGCGACCGGATCACCCTGGCCGCCACCGACCGCTACCGCTTCGCCGTCCGCGACCTGCTGTGGAAGCCCGAGCAGTCGGACATCTCCGCCGTCGCTCTGGTCCCCGCCAAGACCCTGCAGGACATCGCCAAGTCCCTGGGCAGCGGCGACAACGTCTCCATCGCGCTCTCCTCGGGCGGCGCGGGCGAGGGCCTGATCGGGTTCGAGGGCGCCGGCCGCCGGACCACCACCCGGCTGCTGGAGGGCGAGTTCCCCAAGTTCCGCAGCCTCTTCCCGACCGAGTTCAACGCGATCGCCGCGATCCAGACCCAGCCCTTCCTGGAGGCGCTCAAGCGCGTCTCGCTGGTCGCCGAGCGCAACACCCCGGTCCGCCTCAACTTCGAGGAGGGCGTGCTGACGCTGGAGGCCGGCTCGGGCGACGACGCCCAGGCCACCGAGCGGATCGAGGCCTCCCTGGAGGGCGACGCCATCTCGATCGCCTTCAACCCGGGCTACCTGGAGGAGGGCCTCAAGGCCATCGACTCCCCCTTCGCCCAGCTCAGCTTCACCACCCCGACCAAGCCCGCGCTGCTCAGCGGCAAGGTCTCGGTGGACGCCGAGGAGGACAAGGCCTACCAGTACCTGATCATGCCGGTCCGCCTCTCCGGCTGATCCCGCCGCGTCCGACCGTCCACAGGCTGTGCACACCCGCTGTGCACAGCCTGTGGACGTCTCCCCCGCCCGGCCCGACCGCAGACGGCCGGGCCCGCTCCAGCGCGTAGGCTCAAGGAGTGCGGCAACGGCGCCGCCGGCAGGCACGTCACCACAGGTAAGGACTTGGTCATGGAGCTCGGCCTCATCGGTCTCGGCAAGATGGGCGGCAACATGCGCGAGCGGATCCGCCGCGCCGGCCACACCGTCATCGGTTACGACCGCAACCCGGACATCTCCGACGTGGAGAGCCTGCAGGAGCTCGTCACCAAGCTCCAGGGCCCGCGCGTGGTCTGGGTCATGGTTCCCGCGGGTGCCGCCACCCAGGCGACCGTCGACGAGCTCGCCGAGCTGCTCTCCCCCGGCGACGTGGTGGTCGACGGCGGCAACTCCCGCTGGACCGACGACATCAAGCACGCCGAGACGCTTGCCGCCAAGGGCATCGGCTTCGTGGACTGCGGCGTCTCCGGCGGCGTCTGGGGCCTGGAGAACGGCTACGCGCTGATGTACGGCGGCGACGCCGAGCACGTCGCGAAGGCCCTGCCGGTCTTCGACGCCCTGAAGCCCGAGGGCGACTTCGGCTCGGTGCACGCGGGCGCCGTGGGCGCCGGCCACTTCGCCAAGATGGTCCACAACGGCATCGAGTACGCGATGATGCAGGCCTTCGCCGAGGGCTGGGAGCTGCTGGAGGCCGCCCCCGAGGTCACCGACGTGCGCGAGGTCTTCCGCAGCTGGCAGGAGGGCACCGTCATCCGCTCCTGGCTGCTGGACCTGGCCGTCCGCGCCCTGGACGACGACGAGCACCTGGACAAGCTGCGCGGCTGGGCCGCCGACTCCGGCGAGGGCCGCTGGACCGTCGAGGCCGCGATCGACCACGCCGTGCCGCTGCCGGCGATCACCGCCTCGCTGTTCGCCCGCTTCGCCTCCCGCCAGGAGGACTCCCCGCAGATGAAGATGATCGCCGCGCTGCGCAACCAGTTCGGCGGCCACGCGGTCGAGTCCAAGTAACCGGCAGGTTTTCCCCAAGAAGGCGGGCGCAGTCCACAGCCATGCACGTCGCGCATCTGTCGCTCGCCGACTTCCGGTCGTACGCCCGGGCCGAGGTTCCCCTCGACCCGGGCGTGACCGCCTTCGTCGGTCCGAACGGCCAGGGCAAGACCAACCTGGTCGAGGCGATCGGCTACGTCGCCACCCTGGGCAGCCACCGGGTGGCCACCGACGCCCCGCTGATCCGTCTGGGCGCCGAGCGGGCGGTGGTCCGCACCTCGGTGGTGGACCGCGGCCGGTCCACCCTGATCGAGCTGGAGCTCACCCCGGGCAAGGCCAACCGGGCCCGGATCAACCGCTCCGACAACGTCCGCCCGCGCGACGTGCTGGGCCTGCTGCGCACCGTGCTGTTCGCCCCCGAGGACCTCAGCCTGGTCAAGGGCGACCCGGGTGAGCGGCGGCGCTTCCTGGACGAGCTGCTGACCGCCCGGGCACCCCGGCTGGCCGGGGTGCGGCAGGACTACGAACGGGTGCTCAAGCAGCGCAACGCCCTGCTGAAGACGGCCGCGATGGCCCGCCGGGCCGGCGGCGGCAAGGGCGCCGACCTCTCCACCCTGGAGGTCTGGGACGGCCACCTGGCCCGCGCCGGAGCCGAGTTGACGGCCTTCCGGATCCAGCTGGTGGCCGCCCTGCAGCCGCTGGTGGCGGCCGCGTACGGGCAGCTGGCCCCCGGCGGCGGCGAGACCGCCCTGGAGTACCGCAGCTCCTTCGAGGGCGAGCTGCCGACCAGCCGCGAGCAGGCCGAGGAGCAGCTGCTGAACGCGCTGCAGGCGGTCCGCAAGCAGGAGGTCGACCGCGGCGTCACCCTGGTCGGTCCGCACCGCGACGAGCTGGTGCTCAAGCTCGGCCCGCTGCCCGCCAAGGGCTACGCCAGCCACGGCGAGTCCTGGTCGTTCGCGCTGGCGCTGCGGCTGGCCTCGTACGAGCTGCTGCGGGCCGACGGCGGTGAGCCGGTGCTGATCCTGGACGACGTGTTCGCCGAGCTGGACGCCGCCCGCCGGGACCGGCTGGCCGAGCTGGTGGCCGACGGCGAGCAGGTGCTGGTGACCGCGGCGGTCGCCGAGGACGTGCCGAAGGCGCTGGCCGGCGCCCGGTTCGCGGTCGCCGACGGCGCGGTGCGCCGGATCGACGCCTGACCCCCACTGCCTCCGTCCCCGGCCTCGGGGCACCCACCCCGCACCCCGCACCCCGCACCCCGTACCACCGTCACCGCATCGTGCGCCCCGCCGCGGAGCGACGGTCCCGCCCGCTCCCGTAGGCTGGACGGCTCGGCGGGAGCGCGACCGCGACCGTTGTCCACAGGCTGGGGAAAGGAGATCGCCGTGAGCGAGCCGGCGGAGCACTCCCCCAGGGCCGGTGCCCCCAAGCCCGGATCCGCCGAGGCCGGCGTTCCCGCGCCGACCGGCGCCGACCTGGCCCGCTCGGCGCTGCGCGCGGCCCGGGCCAACGCCCGCCAGCGCGGCGAGCAGGTCCGGGAGAAGCGCGAGGCGAAGCGGCACGGCCTGCGCAGCGGCGCCCGCTCGGACGGCCGCGACCCGGTCCCGCTCGGCGCGGCGCTCAACCGGCTGCTGACCGAGCGCGGCTGGGAGTCCTCGGCCGCCGTCGGCGGGGTGATGGGCCGCTGGCCGCAGATCGTCGGCCCGGACATCTCCGCCCACTGCCACCCCTCCTCCTACGACGAGGCGACCGCGGTGCTCACCGTGCAGTGCGACTCCACCGCCTGGGCCACCCAACTGCGCTGGCTGGCACGGCAGTTGGTGGCCCGTCTGAACCACGAGCTGGGGCACGGGACGGTCCGGACCATCAAGGTGCTCGGCCCGGCGGCGCCGGTCCGCGGCTACGGCCGGCTGCGCGCGCCGGGGAGCAAGGGGCCGGGCGACACCTGGGGCTGACCGGGACGCCGGACCGCGGCCGGGGGCACGGATCGGATGGCGATCTTCCGGAACCCCTGACAGCCCTGCCAGGCGCCCTGGGCCCCCCGGGCGAGTATCGGGACATGTCCAGAGGGGATTCAGGGCGGCATATCTGCCCTCAAGGGCTGCCAAACGCCCATCTCTGTCAGTCGTACCGGTAGACTGAAAGCCAAACACTGTTGCTAGTGGCAACCGAGTCGAAACGCTGTGGTCGCACGCCCGCCCGCACGGGGTGGGGGATGCGGCCCGTGCTGTGCCAGAGAGGGCGCTTCGTGGCCGATTCCGGCAACCCCAGCCAGACCCCAGACCAGTCCGAGCAGGCTTCCTACACCGGTAGCAACATCCAGGTGCTGGAAGGCCTCGACGCCGTCCGCAAGCGCCCCGGCATGTACATCGGTTCGACGGGCGAGCGCGGCCTGCACCACCTGGTGCAGGAGGTCGTGGACAACTCCGTCGACGAGGCGATGGCCGGGTACGCCGACACCATCGACGTCACGATCATGGCCGACGGAGCGATCCGCTGCGTCGACAACGGCCGAGGCATCCCGGTGGACATCGTCCCCGGCCAGGACAAGCCGGCCGTCGAGGTCGTGCTCACCGTCCTGCACGCCGGCGGCAAGTTCGGCGGCGGCGGCTACGCCGTCTCCGGCGGTCTGCACGGCGTCGGCGTCTCCGTGGTGAACGCGTTGTCCACCAGGCTCTCCGTGGAGATCCACAAGGACGGCCACATCTGGACCCAGGACTACAAGATGGGCGCGCCGACCGCCGCCCTGGTGAAGGGCGCGGAGACCGACCGCACCGGCACCACGGTCACCTTCTGGGCCGACGGCGACATCTTCGAGACCACCGTCTACTCCTTCGAGACGCTCTCCCGCCGCTTCCAGGAGATGGCCTTCCTCAACAAGGGCCTGTCCATCTCGCTGACCGACGAGCGCCCCGAGCACGCGGACGAGGACGGCAAGCCGCTCTCCGTCACGTACAAGTACGACGGCGGCATCGCCGACTTCGTCGCCCACCTCAACTCCCGCAAGGGCGAGGTCATCCACCCCTCGGTGATCGACTTCGAGGCGGAGGACAAGGACAAGGCGATCTCGGTGGAGATCGCGATGCAGTGGAACTCCTCCTACACCGAGGGGGTCTACAGCTTCGCGAACACCATCCACACCCACGGCGGCGGTACCCACGAGGAGGGCTTCCGCGCCGCGCTGACCGGCCTGGTCAACCGCTACGCGCGGGACAAGAAGCTGCTCCGCGAGAAGGACGACAACCTCTCCGGCGAGGACATCCGCGAGGGCCTGACCGCGATCATCTCGGTCAAGCTCGGCGAGCCGCAGTTCGAGGGCCAGACCAAGGACAAGCTCGGCAACACCGAGGCCAAGACCTTCGTCCAGAAGGTGGTCCACGAGCAGCTCAACGACTGGCTGGACCGCAACCCCAACGAGGCCGCGGACATCATCCGCAAGTCCATCCAGGCCGCCACCGCGCGCGTCGCCGCCCGCAAGGCCCGCGACCTGACCCGCCGCAAGGGCCTGCTGGAGTCCGCCTCGCTGCCGGGCAAGCTCTCGGACTGCCAGTCCAAGGACCCGTCCGAGTGCGAGATCTTCATCGTCGAGGGTGACTCCGCCGGCGGCTCGGCCAAGCAGGGCCGCGACCCGCGCACCCAGGCCATCCTGCCGATCCGCGGCAAGATCCTGAACGTCGAGAAGGCCCGGATCGACAAGGTCCTCCAGAACACCGAGGTCCAGGCGCTGATCTCGGCGTTCGGCTGCGGCATCCAGGAGGACTACGACGAGTCCAAGCTGCGGTACCACAAGATCGTCCTGATGGCCGACGCCGACGTCGACGGACAGCACATCCGCACCCTGCTGCTGACCCTGCTGTTCCGCTTCATGCGGCCGCTGGTCGAGTCCGGGTACGTCTACCTCGCCATGCCCCCGCTGTACAAGATCAAGTGGGGCAAGGACGACTTCGAGTACGCCTACTCCGACCGCGAGCGCGACGCGCTGATCGCCGCCGGGGTGGAGGCCGGGCGCCGGCTGCCCAAGGACGACGCGATCCAGCGCTTCAAGGGTCTCGGCGAGATGAACGCCGAGGAGCTCCGGGTCACCACCATGGACGCCGAGCACCGCCTGCTGCTCCAGGTCACCCTGGAGGACGCCGCCCGTGCCGACGAGCTGTTCTCCGTGCTGATGGGCGAGGACGTCGAGGCCCGCCGCTCCTTCATCCAGCGCAACGCCAAGGACGTCCGCTTCCTGGACGTGTGACGCCTGCACCCCAGGCTTCGTACGTTCCAGTCCGCGTGAAAGGAAACTGACCACCAGTGGTCGACGACAACCGTCCCGAAGGCGACCAGCCCGAGACCCCCGAGGCCGCCGAGGCCACCGTCCAGGCGACGATGCGGATCGAGCCGGTCGAGCTCGAGACCGAGATGCAGCGCTCGTACCTCGACTACGCGATGAGCGTGATCGTCAGCCGTGCGCTGCCCGAGGTCCGCGACGGCCTCAAGCCGGTGCACCGCCGCGTGCTCTACGCGATGTACGACGGCGGGTACCGCCCCGAGAAGGGCTACTACAAGTGCGCCCGCGTCGTCGGCGACGTCATGGGCAACTACCACCCGCACGGTGACACCTCGATCTACGACACCGTGGTCCGCCTGGCCCAGCCGTGGTCGCTGCGGATGCCGCTGGTGGACGGCAACGGCAACTTCGGCTCCCCGGGCAACGACCCGGCCGCGGCCATGCGCTACACCGAGTGCAAGCTGATGCCGCTGGCCATGGAGATGATGCGCGACATCGACGAGGAGACCGTCGACTTCGCGCCGAACTACGACGGCCGCTCGCAGGAGCCCACCGTCCTGCCCTCGCGCATCCCCAACCTGCTGGTCAACGGTGCCACCGGCATCGCGGTCGGCATGGCCACCAACATCCCGCCGCACAACCTGCGCGAGGTCGCCTCCGGCGCGCTCTGGTACCTGGAGAACCCCGAGGCCTCCGCCGAGGAGCTGCTGGAGGCCCTGATCGAGCGGATCAAGGGCCCCGACTTCCCGACCGGTGCGCTGATCGTCGGCCGCCGCGGGATCGACGACTACTACCGCACCGGCCGCGGCTCGGTCACCATGCGCGCCGTGGTCGAGGTCGAGGAGATCCAGGGCCGTCAGTGCCTGGTGATCACCGAGCTGCCGTACCAGGTCAACCCGGACAACCTCGCGCTGAAGATCGCCGACCTGGTGAAGGACGGCAAGATCGCCGGCATCGCCGACGTGCGCGACGAGTCCTCGTCCCGCACCGGCACCCGCCTGGTGGTCGTCCTCAAGCGCGACGCGGTCGCCAAGGTCGTGCTGAACAACCTGTACAAGCACACCGAGCTGCAGACCAACTTCGGTGCCAACATGCTGGCCCTGGTCGACGGCGTGCCGCGCACCCTGTCGCTGGACGCCTTCATCCGGCACTGGGTCAACCACCAGGTCGAGGTCATCGTCCGGCGGACCACCTTCCGCCTGCGCAAGGCCGAGGAGCGCGCCCACATCCTGCGCGCGCTGCTCAAGGCCCTGGACCTGATCGACGAGGTCATCGCGCTGATCCGGGCCTCGGCGAGCGCCGACGCCGCCCGCACCGGCCTGATGGGCCTGCTCGACATCGACGAGCTGCAGGCCAACGCCATCCTGGAGATGCAGCTGCGCCGCCTGGCCGCCCTGGAGCGCCAGCGGATCACGGACGAGCACGACGAGCTCCAGCGCAAGATCGACGAGTACAACGCGATCCTGGCCTCCCCGGTCCGCCAGCGGGAGATCATCTCCGAGGAGCTCGCCGCGATCGTCGAGAAGTACGGCGACGAGCGGCGCTCCACCCTCATCCCCTCCGACGGCGACCTCTCCATCGAGGACCTCATCGCCGAGGAGGACATCGTCGTCACGATCACCCGGGGCGGCTACGTCAAGCGGACCCGCTCCGACCTCTACCGCTCGCAGAAGCGCGGCGGCAAGGGCGTGCGCGGTGCCCAGCTGAAGCAGGACGACATCGTCGACCACTTCTTCGTGACGACGACCCACAACTGGATCCTGTTCTTCACCAACAAGGGCCGGGTCTACCGGGCCAAGGGCTACGAACTGCCGGACGCCGGGCGCGACGCCCGCGGCCAGCACGTGGCCAACCTGCTGGCCTTCCAGCCGGAGGAGCACATCACCCAGGTGATGGCCGTCCGCACCTACGAGGACAAGCCGTACCTGGTCCTCGCCACCCGGGCCGGCCTGGTGAAGAAGTCCGCGCTCAAGGACTACGACTCGCCGCGCTCCGGCGGCCTGATCGCGATCAACCTGCGCCAGGACGAGGAGGGCCAGGACGACGAGCTGATCGGCGCCGAGTTGGTCTCCGCCGAGGACGACCTGCTGCTCGTCTCCAAGAAGGCCCAGTCGATCCGCTTCACCGCGACCGACGACGCCCTGCGGCCCACCGGCCGGGCCACCTCCGGCGTCAAGGGCATGGCCTTCCGCGAGGACGACGAACTGCTGTCGATGAACGTGGTCCGTCCGGGGACCTACGTCTTCACCGCCACCGACGGCGGGTACGCCAAGCGCACCGGCGTGGACGAGTACCGTGTCCAGGGACGCGGCGGCTACGGCACCAAGGCGGCGAAGATCGTCGAGGGCCGGGGCTCGCTGGTCGGCGCGCTCGTGGTCGACGAATCCGACGAGATCATGGCGATCACCCTCTCGGGTGGGGTGATCCGCACGAGGGTTTCCGAGGTTCGTGAAACCGGACGTGACACCATGGGCGTCCAACTGATCAACCTCGGAAAGCGCGACGCGGTCGTGGGCATGGCCCGCAACGCGGAGGCCGAGGACGAGGAGACGGCGGAGGACGAGGTCGAGGGCACCGAGTCCACCGAGACGGCCGAGGGTACGGAGACGGTGGTCGACGGAGACGTCGAGGCCTGAACCGAACCGCAGACCGGTGGTGCCGCGTTCGGGTGACGGACTCGGCGCCACCGGACGCCGACCAGTTCCGGGCAATCCCGCCGGGCGCTGGATGACGACTGACGAAGCAGGGCGGCGCCGCCGTCCTGGCGGGAAGTGCGGGAGGACCAGGTGAGTGGAGCCACGGGTGCTGCGGGAGGGACCTCCGGCGGCCGTCCGGGCGCGCAGGGCGGGGGTTCGTACGGTGTGCCGCAGCCGCCGAACGAGCACCCGGCCGCGTCCACCTCGCTGATGCCACCGGTCGGCGGAGCGGGTCAGGGCGGTGCGACCTACGGGGGGCAGACGCCCGCGCCGCAGAGCGGCCAGGCCACCGGCTCGGGCGGCTTCTCGCAGCCGACCACGTACGCGAAGGGGCAGCCGACCCCGGCCCGGGGCACCCGGACCGCGGGGATCACCCCGCCCGGCGGCACCCCGGCAGGGGGCACCCCTGCCGCCGGGGCGGGCCGTCGGCCCGCCGGCGCCCCCGCGCCCGGCGGTGTCGGTCTCGGCCGGACCCGCAAGGCCCGGCTGCGGGTGACCAAGGTCGACCCGTGGTCCGTGATGAAGGTCAGCTTCCTGCTGTCGCTGGCCGTCGGCATCATCATCATCGTGGCCGCGGCCGTGCTGTGGATGACGCTGGACTCGCTCGGCGTCTTCGACTCGCTGACCAAGACCCTCAAGGACGTCACCGGCTCGGACAGCAGCGGCGGCCTCAACCTGATGGACTACGTCGGCTTCGGCAAGGTGATGACCTTCACCACGCTGATCGCCGTGGTCGACGTCGTCCTGCTGACCGCCCTGTCCACGCTCTCCGCGTTCATCTACAACGCGGCGGCCGGCTTCACCGGCGGCGTCGAGCTCACCCTGGCCGAGGAGGACTGATCCTGGCCGGATCCTGACGCTCGGTCAGCTTTCCGTCCGGGGACGGAATGTACGGGCCCCACCAGGCTGTTGCAGCCTGGTGGGGCCCGTCGGCATTTCGGGTGACAGCCGGCCGCCCGCGGCGTGCCACCCGGAAACCGGGCGGCCGCGGTGGGATTAGCTGGGTGCCACCCGTCCTGCGCCTGGGAGTGCCGTGGGCCGCCCCCGGTCCGCCCGACCGGGTCAGCTGAGGTTCCGCAGAACGACTGGACGGAGGCGCGCGGTGGCGAAGCTCGCAGGTCAACTGGTCGAGGCCCTGGAAGGGCTGTTGGGAGTCCCGGTACCGCTGCGGGTGCAGGCCTGGGACGGCAGCGCCGCCGGGCCGCCGGGCGGGCCCACCGTGGTCCTGCGCAACCGCCGGGCGCTGCGCCGGCTGGTCTGGCAGCCCGACGAACTGGGCATGGCCCGGGCCTACGTCGCGGGGGACCTCGAACTCGCCCCCGGCACCGACCTCTACGAGACGCTCTCCGCCGTCGCCCGCTTCGCCGAGCGGCCGGAGGTCCGCGCCCTGGCCCTCGGGCCGCGCGACGTGCTCGGGGCCAAGGGCCGCCGGGTGCTCGCCGCCGTACTGCGGGCCGGGGCCGTCGGCCCGGAGCCCGAGCCGCCCCGCGAGGAGGTCCGCAGGGCCTCCGGGCGGCTGCACAGCCGCAGCCGGGACCGCGCGGCCATCAGCCACCACTACGACGTCGGGAACGACTTCTACCGGCTCGTGCTGGGCTCCTCGATGGTCTACTCGTGCGCCTACTGGACGCCCGAGGCGAAGAGCCTGGAGGCCGCCCAGGAGGCCAAGCTCGACCTGATCTGCCGCAAGCTCGGCCTGCGCCCCGGGATGCGCCTGCTCGACGTCGGCTGCGGCTGGGGCTCGCTGCTGCTGCACGCGGCGAGGCACTACGGGGTCACCGCGGTCGGCGTCTCCATCTCCCGGGAGCAGGTCGCGCTGGCCCGCGCCCGGGTCGAGGAGGCCGGGCTGTCCGACCGGGTCGAGGTCCGGCTCCAGGACTACCGGGAGATCGCCGACGGGCCCTTCGACGCGATCTCCAGCGTCGGGATGGCCGAGCACGTCGGCTCCGAGCAGTACCGGGTCTACGCCGAGGGCCTGTACCGGCTGCTGGTGCCCGGCGGCCGGCTGCTCAACCACCAGATCGCCCGCCGCCCCGACCTCCCCGGCGAGCGGCACCGCACCAGCCCCTTCATCGACCGCTACGTCTTCCCGGACGGCGAGCTCTCCCCCGTCGGATCCACGGTGGCCCGGCTGGAGGAGGCGGGCTTCGAGGTCCGGGACGTCGAGTCGCTGCGCGAGCACTACGGGCTGACCCTGCGCGAGTGGGTGGCCAACCTGGAGGCGCACTGGACGGAGGCGGTCCGGCTGGTCGGCCGCGGCCGGGCCCGGGTCTGGCGGCTGTACATGGCGGCCTCCGCGCTCGCCTTCGAGCAGAACCGGATCGGGATCAACCAGGTCCTCGCCGTCCGCAGCACCGAGGAGGGCTCGGCGGGCCTGCCGCCGACCCGCGAGGAGTGGCTGCTGCGCCCCTCCACCGGTGTGCCGCAGCTGGTCGCGGGGGGTGCCGCCGCGGCCCCGGCCGACCCGGATTTGGGAGATCGGCCGTCGGTCCGCTAATCTTTCAGTGCGGCAAGGGCCTATAGCTCAGACGGTTAGAGCGCTTCCCTGATAAGGAAGAGGCCACAGGTTCAAGTCCTGTTAGGCCCACCACCGCGAAGGGCCCGGAGTGATCCACTCCGGGCCCTTCGACAGTTCCTGGGATCGGGCGGGGCCGGGCACCGGCCGGAATCCGGTACGATCTCTGTTCGGTGAGGGCCTATAGCTCAGACGGTTAGAGCGCTTCCCTGATAAGGAAGAGGCCACAGGTTCAAGTCCTGTTAGGCCCACCTCCCCGAAGGGCCCGGAGTGATCCACTCCGGGCCCTTCGGCGTTTCCCGCCCCGTTTCCCGCCCGTTCCGCGCCGCGGTCCCGCCGCCGGACCGGGAACCGCCAGCCCGCCCCCGCAGTTCTCCGGGGAGGGACGGTGAAGGGTCGGTGACGGCATGGCGGTGTTGTGGGCGATGAGCATCCCCGGACTGGTCTGCGCGCTGGTGGTGCTGGCGGCGCTCGACCAGCTGGCCCTGCGGGCGGGCCGCGCCCGCTGGGTGCCCTGGCGGGGGACCGGCCGGGAGGGGCAGATCTCGGCCACCGGGTTCGAGCAGCTGCACGCGCAGTTCGCCGCGGGCAAGCAGCACGAGCTGGACGAACGCGGCAGCACCCTGATGCTGCGGGACGAGGAGGGCGAGGGGGCGCCACCGCGGACCAGGGTGGACCTGGCGGGCGGCACGGCCGTGGTGGTGGTGCCGGGCCGCCCGGCGGAGGAGCCCGCGCACGGCCCGGCGGAGGGCCCCGCGGACCGGGCCTGACCGCCGTGCGCGGCGGGGCCCGTGCGCGGCCGGGCCGCCCGGCAGGAGGTGCGGCGTCAATCCTGGGACCGGACCGCCGGGTTGGCCGTACCGGTGGCTGGTCACGATTGGGACACCGGTGTGTATCATCGGCCGCAAGGGCAGTCTGGTACTCGGCCGCCCATTCGCGCTCGAAACACAACTGGACTCGTCGGCCCGGTCACTCCGGCCGGATCCGGCTCTTGAGTCCACCAACGCAAGAAGGACGAGGTCCCGCGGTGAAGAAGCTTCTCCTGGTCGCCCTGGTCGCCCTCGGCGGCTTCTTTGTCTACCGTCAGGTCCAGGCGGACCGCGCCGAGCAGGACCTGTGGACCGAGGCCACCGACCCGGTCCCGGCCGGTCGCTGAACGCCCGGCGATCTGACGATCGACGAACTCCGGAGGCGCCCGTCGGCGCTTCCAGGGCCGGCCGGCCCGGTCGACGGACCGGACCGGCCGAGCTCGTGGAACGGCACCGTTCCGGGGGGACGGCGCTGGGAATCGCGCCGGAAACCGGTACGCTAGTGCCCGTTGGCACGCGCGCGGTGCCGTCGAGGGGCATTAGCTCAGTTGGTAGAGCGCTGCCTTTGCAAGGCAGATGTCAGGAGTTCGAGTCTCCTATGCTCCACAGTTCACAGCGGTAGCCGATGGGCCGCCCCCCCGGGGGCGGGTGGGGGGGCCCCCGGGGGGGTCCGGACAGCACCCCGCAGAAAACCAGGCACACACCCAATCAACGAGGTAGGCGGGGTGGG
>NZ_JBEZUT010000207.1:0-15452 GCF_040636595.1 Kitasatospora sp. NPDC036755 | reverse complement strand
CGGGGTTCCGGGGGCCGCCACCCAGGCCTCCAGCGTGCGGACCAGACGGCCCGCCAGCACCCCCACCGACGCATGGTCAAACAGATCCGCGGAGTGGTCGAGGTGCAGTGTGAGGTCGGTAGCACTAGGCAGGACGACCATTCGGAGCGGATAGTGGGCGCCGTCGTGAGCTTGGATGCCGCGCAACTGCAGGCCGGTGCCAAGCTTGGTGAAGTCGTCAGCGTCGAACGGGTAGTTCTCGAACAGCAGGACGGTGTCGAAGAGGCGGTCAAGACCGGCCGCACGGTGAACGTCGACCAGGCCGAGGTGATGGTGGCCGAGGAGCGCGGCCTGCTCCTCCTGAATGCGCCGGAACAGACCGTTCAGCGTCTCATCGGGGCGCAGCCTGACGCGGATCGGGACCGTGTTGATGAGTAGGCCGACGATCTCCTCCACGCCTGGCAACTCGGGCGGGCGGCCGGAGACGGTGGCACCGAAGACCAGGTCGTCGCGGCCGGTGAGGCCGGCGAGCAGTAGCGCCCAGGCACCCTGGAGCACGGTGTTGAGGGTCAGCCCGAGGGCGCGGGCCTGCTCGGTGACATGGTGGGTGAGCTCCGGCCCAAGGGTGGTGCTGACCCGCTCCAACCGGCTGACGGGCGCGCCGGTGGCGCCGGCGACCAGGGTCGGCTCGTCGAGTCCGGTGAGAGCCTCTCGCCAGGCGGTCTCGGCGGCCGACCCGTCCTGTTCGCGCAGCCAGCTGAGGTAGTCGCGGTAATGACGGGCGGGCGGCCCGGCGAGCGGGGTGATCGCCTCGGTCGCGTGCTGGGCGTACGCGAGGAACAGGTCCGACATCAGGACCGGCATGGACCACCCGTCGAGCAGGATGTGGTGGTTCATCACCGCAAAGGCATGCCGGTCCGCCCCCAGTCGGATCAGGGCGAATCGAATCAGCGGCGGCGAGGCCAGGTCGAATCGCCGTTCGCGTTCGGCGGCGAGGTGGCGGTGCAGGGCGGGCTCGCGTTCGGCCGGAGGCAGGCCCGAGAGGTCAGTTTCCTGCCAGTCCAGCGGGATGTCCCGGGTGACGATCTGGACGAGCTGACCGTTCTTGCGCTGATGGAAGCCGGCCCGCAGGCTGCTGTGTCGCGTCAGGACGTACCGGGCCGCTTCGCGCAGCGCCCGGGAGGAGACCGGACCTTCCAGGTCGAAGACGTACTGAACGTTGTAAACGTCCGGCACGTCCTTGTCGTACTCAGCATGGAAGTAGAGGCCTTCCTGGAACGGCGAGAGCGGGAGGATCTCCTCGATGCGCGACTGTTTCACCGGTCTGTACCATCCTTCTGCTCCAGGACGGACTCGAACTCGTCGAGCTCGTCCTGACTGATGTCGACCAAGGCCATGTCAGAGGGGGTGTGTCCGCCAGCGTCCGAACGGTCAGCGTGGGTGGCGAACGCAACGAGTAGTCGCTGCCAGGCGTCGGCGAGGGCATGCGCCTCGCCGACGGGAAGCGCGCCAGCGGCCCAGCGCCACCGGGCGGTCAGGCCGTCCGTACGCGGCTGAGAGTCCGTGCCGAGGCCCTTGCGGCGGACGCTGTAGACGTCGATCTCCAGGACGTGTGACAGCCTCATGCCAGGACCGCCGCCGCCGGTGACCGCCTGACCCGTGTGGTCTTCGGCGGCCAGTGTCCAGTCGCCGAGGCTGTCCGGGCCGGCGATCCGGCCGAGATAGTTGAAGCTGATCTGGGGGCCGCGGCCGGCCGCGCGGAGCAGTTCGCCGGAGTCCGGGGCGAGGTAGCGCAGCAGGCCGTAGCCGATGCCGTTCTCGGGGACCCGGGCGAGCTGTTCCTTGACGGTCTTGAGGGCGCTGCCGAGTTCCGGTCCGCCGTGCTGGACGTCCGACCAATCCCTGACGGCGGCGTCGAGCCGTACGGGATGGACAGTGGTGAACCAGCCGATGGTGCGGGACAAGTCGGCCCCGGGGACGAGGTCCTCCCGGCCGTGTCCCTCCAGATCGACCAGGACCGGTCCGCTGCAGTCGCCGGTGGCTCTGCGGCGGTCGGCGACGGCCAGGGCAAGCGCAGCGAGCAGCACATCGGTGGGCTTGGCGTGGTAACCCTGCGGGAGGCGGGTTAGGACGGCGTCCGCTACCAGGTCGGGGAGGTCGATCTCCAGGGTGCCGGAGCGGTCCTCGGTGTCACAATCGGGGTCGAGCGGGCGGTCGCCGAGGTCGGGTTCGGAGGTGCTGGCGATGTCCTGCCAGAACGGGAGTTGGGAGCGCCGTTCAGGGGCGGCGGCGGCGAGCCGGGTGGCCCAGTGGCGGAAGGAGGTACCGGTCGGTTCGAGCTCCGATTCCCGACCGTCGGCGGCCGCGGCGTAGGCGACGGCCAGATCGGGGAGCAGGACGCGCCAGGAGACACCGTCGATGACCAGGTGGTGGGCTATGACGAGGAGCCGGCCGTCGCGGTCGGGCCCGGCGTCGAGCCAGACCACCTGCAGCATCCGCCCCCCGGTGGGGGCGAGCCGGCCGACGGCCTCGTGTTCGGCGGCCTCCATCAGGTCGTCAACCCGTTCGGCAGCGGTGGCGTCGAGTCGGGTGACGGCACTGGACTCGGCGGGGACGGGTTCGCGGGGGATCTCCAGGGTCCAGCCGCTTCCGTCGTCCGCGGGCACAGTTCGAGCACGGAGCACGGGGTGGTGGGCGGTGACCGCGGCGACGGCGGTGGTCAGGGCGGTCTGGTCGAGCGTGCCCGGGACGCGCAGCCGGACGCGCTGGTGGTAGTGGTCGACGGGGCCGCCGAGTTCACGCAGCCAGGCAGTGATCGGGGTGGGTGGGACGACGCCGTAGGCCGCGTCGGCCGGTTCGTGGCGGCCATCGACGGGGTCGGCATCGGTGGCGACGACGGCGAGCTCGCGGACGGTGGGGTGCTGGAAGACGTCGCGGGCGTTGAAATGAAGTCCGGCGCGGCGGGCGCGGCTGACCAGCTGGATGGAGCTGATGCTGTCGCCGCCGAGGTCGAAGAAGCCGTCGTCAATGCCGACTTCGGGCAGTGCCAACACCTCGGCGAGGATCTCGACGAGGATTCGCTCGGTGTCCGTGCGGGGCGCGGTGCCGCTGACCGCGGCAGTGAAGTCGGGCGCGGGAAGAGCCTTACGGTCGACCTTTCCGTTGGTGTTGAGCGGGAAGGTGACGAGCGGGACAATCGCGGCGGGGATCATGTAGTCGGGGACGAGCTCGGCGAGGCCGACCCGCACATCGGCCGGGTCGGCCTCGGTGATGACGTAGCCGATGAGCCGCTGGATCCCGCCGGTGCGGTCGGCGGTGACGACGGCGTCGATGACGCCCGGCAGGGCGCGCAGCGCGGCCTCGACCTCGCCGAGTTCGATGCGGTTGCCGCGGATCTTGACCTGGTGGTCGAGGCGGCCGAGGAAGTCCAGTTGGCCGTCGGTGGGCCGCAGGCGAGCGCGGTCTCCGGTGCGGTACATCCGGGCGCCGGGGCTGTCGCCGAACGGATCGGCGAGGTAGCGCTCGGCAGTGCGGTGAGGGTCGCCGCGGTAGCCGCGGCCGACGCCAACGCCGGCGATGTAGAGGTCGCCCGGGACGCCGGGCGGTACCGGGCGCAGGCTGTTGTCGAGAATGTGGAAACGATGGTTGCGCAGCAGCCGGCCGACCGGAAGACGACCGGGTCCGGTGGCGGTGGCGGCGTCGATCGAGGCGTGGGCGCTGTCGTCGGAGCACTCGGTCAGGCCGTAGGCGTTGCTGATCGCTACATCGGGGAAGCGCGCGTACCAACGGCGGACGAGTTCCGGGGAGAGCACCTCTCCGTTGACGACGAGGTGTCGAAGTCCGCGCAGCCGGGCAGCGGGCAGACCGGTGTCCCAGGCGTCGAGGACGGCACGGACCTGGGAGGGGACGACTTCCAGCACCGTGACCGCGGCCCGGCCGGTGGCATCGAACAGCGCCAGGGCATCCTGGCCGGAGGATTCTTCGATGACGCAGGTAGTGCCGCCGACGACCAGCGCGGCGAGCATCTGCCAGACGGAGACGTCGAAGGTGAGTGGTGCGTTGAGGGCGAGCCGGGTGTGCTCGTCGAGGCCGAACTCCTCGACCTTCGCCAGGAGATGGTTGACCATGCCCGCCTGGTGGACCATGGCGCCCTTCGGCCGGCCGGTGGAGCCTGAGGTGAAGATTGTGTACACGCAGCCGAGTTCGGTGAGCGCGGGATCGCGCTCCAGCGGCGGGTCGGTGTCGGGCTGGGCGGCGAGGCGCTCGCGGGTGCGCGGGTCGTCGAGGTCGAGGCGGTGGCGTCCGGCCGTGCCGGGCAGGTTGTGGTCCCGGCTGAGTCCGATGACCAGGGCGGGCCGGACGGCGCCAGTGATGGCGGCGACGCGTTCGGCGGGCTGGGCCGGGTCGACGGGGACGTAGACGGCGCGGGCCTTGAGGACGGCAAGCAGTGTGACGACGGCTTCGGCGGACCGTGGCAGAGCGCTGACCACGGTGTCCTCTGGTCCGATGCCCAGGCCGGCGATGAGGTGGGCGAGCCGGTTGGCGTCGGCGTGGAGGGCGGCGTACGTCCAGGTGCGGTCGCCGTCCTCCAGCGCCACGCGATGCGGGGCGCGGGTCGCCTGTTCCTGCAGGAGTGCGGCAGCAGTGGTCGCCGGAGTGGGTCGTGCGGTGGCGTTCCAACGGCGCAGGTCACGGCGGTCCTGTTCGCCGAGCAGGTCGAGGTCGCGCAGCCGCAGGTCCGTGCGGGAGCCGAAGCGGGCCAGCAGTGCGGCGTAGCGGGCGCGGTGCCCGACCAGGTCGGCGGTGTCGAAGCGCTGAGACATCCCATCGGTGTCAACCCGGATCGGTCCTTCGACCGGGCCACCGAACACGGAGAACTCGAGTTCCTCGGTGATGGCGTTAGCGAGGTTGTGAACGGTGGCAGTGCAGCCGGCGAGGTTAAGGGTGTTCTCGAAGGCCATCGCGTTGATCTCGCAGCTGAACAGGCGCCCCTCGGTGCCGTTGAGACCGAGGTCGCGGCGCAGGTCCTCGTAGCGGTAGCGCTGGTGGACGAGGGCGCGGTGGACTTCCCGGGTGGCGGTGGAGACGAGTTCGCCGACGGTGGTATCCGGGCGCGGGCGCAGCCGGATCGGCAAGATGTTGGCGAGGGTGGCGACGGCGCGGCCGGCCGTGGCGCCGATCCGTCCGGTCATCGGCACGCCGATAACCAGGTCCTCGGCACCTGTGAGGCGGTGCACATAGCCGACGCTCGCAGCGACGGCGAGGGCGCTCCAGGTGGTGCGCAGCCGGCTGGCGGCGGCGCGGATCTCGGCGCTGTCGGCCTCGGCAAGGATACCGGAACTGCGCAACACCCGGTTGGGGACGGGCACGCTCTGGTGGGAGAGACTCACAGGCTCGGGGCGGTCGGCGAGCCTTTCGTGCCAGTAGGCACGGTCGCGGGCGTGGGCGGCAGAGTCGAGGTAGCGGGTCTCATCATCGTGGAGCTCGTCCAAACCGGGGGCGGCGCCGGGCGGAACCTCCCGGCCGACGAGCAGACAGTCGTACAGCTCGGCGACCCGGCGGGCCACCAGCGGGCCGCTGAAGCCGTCGGCGACGATGTGGTGGGCGCGCAGGTACCAGTGGTGGTGCTGGTCGGCGAGCGTGATCAGGGCGGTGCGGAACAACGAGGGTTCGGCGAGATCGATGGGCCGTTCGAGGTCCTCGGCCATCCAGGCGCGGGCCGCGGCGGCCGGGGCGGACTGGTCGGAGAAGTCGAGGTGGTGAACCTGCCGGGGGCCGACGGACGCGACGAACTGCCGTACCTCGGCGTCAACTTCGCGAAAGTGAACGCGAAGGGTCGGGGTCTCGGCGAGGAGCAGGTCAATGGCCTCGGTCAGGCATGCCCGGTCGAGGGGTCCGCGGATGTCGACGTACTGCGCGACGTCGAAGCTCTTGGCAGGCGCGGCGATGCGCTGGGCGAACCACAGGCCCGCCTGGGCGGTACGCAGCGGTCGGCCACGGTCGGCTGCGGGCGCGTGCGGATGTGACTGGGTCGGTTCCACGTCGGTTCCCCCGTGCGGCGTCAGGCCCGCCGGCGGCGGCCGGTGGGTCGGCTGTGCGTAGATGTGGGTCGTGCTGCGGCGGGCGGGGCCCGGGTCACCAGGTGACGTTCATCCGGGTGAGTCCGCGGGTGGCCGAGCCGGTCTTCCACAGGAGTCGGTCGGGGTCCTCGGCAAGCGCGAGGGTGGGCAGGCGTTCGGACACCAGCCTCAGGGCAGTGGCAAGTTGCAGCCGGGCGAGCGGCGCACCCAGGCAGCGGTGGATGCCATGCCCGAAGGTGAGGTGCGGCATCGGGCCACCGCTCGACGTCTCACCCTCGGAGACGCCGCGGTTGGCGGCCATCAGGAAGACCACGACCGGCTGGCCCGGCTCGATCACGACGTTGCGCAGGTTCACGGTCTCCCTGGTCATTCGGGTGAAGCTGGCCGGTGCGGAGGGATTGGTGCGCAGCAGTTCCTCGACCTCGGCGGGGATCGTCCCGGGTCGCTCCCGCAACGCCTGCATCCGGGGCTTGTCCTGGAGCAGACTCAGGATGCTGAGAGCGATCTGGTCTCCGGTGGAGTCATAGCCGGCCATCAGCAGGGACAGTGCAAGGGTGACGAGTTCCCGGTTGGTGAGTCGGCCACCTTCGTCGGTCGCCTGGACCAGGGCGGTGAGCAAGTCGTCTGCGGGCTCGCGCCGCTTGAGTCCGACCAGCTTCGTCATGTAGTGGGTGATCCGGAAGGCGCTGGTACGGCTGTCCGCTCCATCTCCGGCGAGGTCGAACAGTACGGGCACCCAGGTCTGGAACTGCGCGTAGTCGGTCAGCGGGATGCCGAGCATCCGGCACAATACGTGCAGTGGCAGCGGCGAGGCGAAGGCAGAGACGAAGTCGACCGGAGCAACCTCGGCAGTCATCGCGTCAAGGAGTTCGCCGGCGATGCGCTCGATCTCGGGTTGCAGGTCGGCGATCCGCCGCTCGGTGAAGGCGCCGGCGACGATGCGGCGTAGCCGAGCATGGGCGGGCCCGTCCAGACTGATGATGGAGTCCGGAGCGGGGTCGACAGTGGTGAGCTTGGGGACGTCGCTGCGGACCGCCTCGGAGCGGGTGAACCGCCGGTCGGCGAGGACTTCGCGACCGAGCCGATAGTCGGACACCACCCAGGCACCGACCCCGTTCGACAGGGTCATCCAGTGCACCGGGCGCGGATCATCGAGGTCCAGGTCGCCGGGGAGCGGTCCTGGCATCGGGCAGCGGATCGTCCCGGCTTCAGGGTTCGCCATCAGTCTCTCTCCAGGTCGCCGTCGGTGGCCTGGGGCGCACCGGATCGTTCGTTGCGGTCTCAGGTACGGGGCGCCGAGGGCCCGGATGCGTAGTGCCAGGTGCCATCGGTTCCGGCGGCGCGAAGCAGGGCTGCGGCCTCCGCGATCCGGTCATCCGGCTCGGGGCCCGCAGGGTCGAACAGGAATCCGCCCACATTGCCGCTGTGCGCGACCTGCAGGCCGGCCGCACCAACCCGATCCGCGATGTCCAGCAAGGCACCGAAGGCGGGGACTGGCAGGAAGCGCTGGTTGATGCGGGCGCTCTCGGTGGCCACCAGGCCGATCTCCGCGAGGTCGGAGCGGGCGGCGGCATGACGCAACCGGGTCCGCAACGTCTCGAAGTCCCTTACCTCGGAGCGGTTGTAGACGGCCGGGGGAAAGGCCACGGTGTCCACCCGGTCGATACCCAGCGGGAAGCCGAGCAGTCGGAAAGGCGGCACGGCAGGCCCGAAGGACTCGATCACCTGCCCCTCGCGGTGGGCGAACAGCAGCATGCCGTCGAACATCAACGGGTCTGCGGCCACTTCGCTCTGTACGGCAAGGCGGGCGATCCGGTCGGCCTTGACGGTGACGCCCAGCGCGTCCAGCACCGCGCGGATGGCGGCGGTGACATCGCTGGTCGAGGAGCCGAAGCCGCGGCCCACCTCGGTGTTGCTGCGGATCACCAGGCGGCCGCCGATTCGTGGCCAGCCGACCGCGGCCGCGGTGGCCGAGGCGGCGTCCCTGGCCTTCGCCTTCCAGGCCGGCTCTACGGACAGCACGGCAGAGCGCGTGTCGAGTTCGACGATCGCCTCAGAGGAAAACAGGCTGCAGGGCAGGGTAGTGAGGCCGCGCTGCAGTCTGCCATCGGCTCCGGTGAAGACTCCTTGCAGCAGCTCGCCGTGGTGTCCGTGGACGGCGCCTCGTCCGCTACGGGTCTGCCCACCCGCCCACTGCGGGGCTGGGGCCGCACGGCCTGATCCCGTCGCTCCATTGATCATGGGTCAGTTGTGCGATTCGGACATGGCTACGACAAGACTACGCGGACGGAGGTCTTGCCAGTGCTCGGTCACATAGTCCAGGCAGCTCGTCCGATCGGTCGGGCCGAGAGCCGCAGACCACCCCCCTGGCACTTCGGCGAATGCCGGCCACAGGGAGTGCTGTCCTTCGTCATTGACCAGGACCAGGTAGGCGGCATTCTCGTCCTCAAATGGATTTGCCATGCGCTTTCCTCCAGAAGAATTGTCTGACAGGCGCAGCCCCGCACCTCGGGAAGAAATGCGACGGGCCCGCCGTCCCAACCATCCTGCACGACGCCGATATCGCGATGTTTTCGTGCAGATATCACCGGCACCAAGGGTGTCCGGCCCGCCCGACGCAAGACACTTTCGTCACACTGTGTCACTAGATATGACACAGAGTAGCATCGCGCTTCGCCCGAGCCCGCTCCGGCAGCCCGCCCATGCCACCAACACCCGTCAAGAGAAAGGCCCTTGCCATTGCAGGAACGGTCTGGTTATGGTTCCAATCACTGGCGATTCGAACACACATCTCAGGCTCGACAGCAGTCCACCTCGATGCCTGAGTTCCCACTAGGGATGGCGCAGCCGCCCAGGCCGCCCGCCCTGGCGGTTGCGACGACAGAGCCACGGGGGGCCTGGACGTGCTGTTCAACGTACTCGGACCGATTGAAGTCATAAATTCGTCCACAAATGTCACTATTTCCTCAGCGCGGCAGCAGACAATCCTCACCGCTCTTCTACTCGGCAGTAATCAGCCTGTTCCACTCAGACAACTCGTTGACGCGGTCTGGGATGGGAATCCCCCTCGTACCGCGACCAACCAGGTCCGGATCTGCATCTCCAGCCTGCGTCGGCTTCTCACCGCTCCGGGCAGCCCCGAGCTGATCGAGACCCACATCGCGGGATATCTGCTGCGGGTCACCGACAGCCAGCTCGACCTGCGGCGCTACGAGGCACTGGTCGGCGTCGGCCTCAACCTGGCCGCCGACCACCGGCTGGAAGAAGCGGTGCGGCATCTACGGGCGGCTCTGGAGCTGTGGCGCGGACCGGTCGCCGCCGGTATCAGCAGCAGAGCGGTACAGGTCTCCGCGACGCGGCTGCAGGAGAGTCGGCTTTCGGTGGTGGAGCAGTGCATCGACCTGGAGCTCCAGCTGGGCCGCCACCGCGAGATCATCGCGGAGCTGACCGAGCTGGTCGCCACGCACCCGCTGCACGAGCAACTGCGGGCCCGCCTGATGCTCGCCCTCTACCGGTCGGGCCGACCGGCCGAGGCGCTGGCCACCTTCCGGAGTGGCCGCGAGACGCTGGTCGCCGAACTCGGCCTTGATCCGGGCATCGAGCTCCGGGCCGTCGAACAAGCCATTCTAACCGGGCAGCCGTCGCTGGGCGGGCTCCGGGTCGACATCGGCTCGCTGCCCATGACTCTGCCGCCCGCTCCTGAACAGGGCCACCCGTTCGCCGTCCTGTCCCCGCTGCCGCGCACCCGCTTGCCAGAGACGGTGCTGAACTGACCGGACGGCCACGGAACCGGGCCATCCCCGAGCTGCGCCGAGGCACCGACAACCCGGTTCGGCGCACACTCAAGCAAGGCCGTCACGACCTTCTCATCGATAGGAGCAGACGTGTCCGCTCTGTACGAAGCCGTCGCCCAACGGCTTCACGACTTGCTCGGCGTGCCACGGGAACTGATCACGCCAGAGGCCACGTTCGTGGATCTGAAACTCGACTCACTGGGTCTGGTGGAGTTCTCCGTGATCCTGGACGAGGAGTTCGGGGTCCCACCGACCGAGCTGCGACCGGACTCGACCTTCGCTGACGCGGTGGCTCTGGTTGCGGCCAATGCCAGCGGGCCGGTGCAGGCTGAACAGCCGTGATGGGCTCCTCCGCCATCGCGGTGACCGGCCTCGGGCTGGTGTCCCCACTCGGCATCGGTCTTGCGGAGAACTGGGCCGGCCTGTGCGCCGGCACCTCCCGGGCCACCCCGGACGACGTGTTGGCAGACCTTACGGTCAACTTCTCCTATCCGGTGCCGGGCTTCGCGGAGGCAGAACTGGTCAGCCGTCAACTCGCTTGGCGCCTCGACCCGTACGCTCAAATGGCACTGGTCGCGGCCCGCGAGGCGGTAGCCGACGCCGGGCTCGACCCGCAGGACTGGAACGGTGCCCGGGTGGCTGTGGTGCTGGGCACCGGCGGACCGAGCAGCGCTGCCTGGGACCGCACGATGGAGCACATCGCCGCCGGCCGCAACGACCGGGTCTCCGCGCTCTTCTTGCCGCGTACGCTGCCGAACCTGGCCGCCGGCGAGATCAGCACCGACCTGCAGGCGCTCGGCCCGAGCCTCAGCGTCAGCACCGCCTGCGCCTCTGGCACCACCGCGATCGGACTCGGACGAGACCTACTGCGATCCGGCGCCTGTGACCTCGCCGTGGTCGGCGGCGCCGAGTCCGGCCGCAACCGAGCCTGCTGCATCGGCTTCCACCGCATGGGCGCGCTCTCGACTCGGCGCGACAACCCGGCCGCTGCCTCCCGCCCGTTCGACGCCGAGCGGGACGGGTTCGTACTGGGCGAGGGTGCCGGGATCCTGGTCCTGGAACGGGAGGCGGACGCGGTGGCACGCCGCGCCCGAATCCGTGGCCGGGTAGCCGGTTTCGGTTCCTCCGCCGATGCCCACCACTTCACCGCCCCACATCCAGAGGGCCGCGGCGCCGAACTCGCCATCAACGCCGCTGTCGCGGATGCCGGTCTCGCGCCGTCGGACATCTCGCATGTCAACGCGCACGGCACCTCCACTCCTGTCGGCGATGCCGTCGAAGCCGCCGTATTGCACCGCCTGTTCCCTCACCGGCCGCCCATCACCGCCACCAAGAGCCTGACCGGCCACACCCTGGGCGCGTCCGGCGCTCTCGAAGCAGCTTTCACCCTGCTCTCCCTCGAACACCAACTGGTCCCGCCGATCGCGAACCTCGATCGCGCGGACGAGACCGCAGCCGAACTGGATCTGGTCGTCGACCGGGCGCGGCCGGTCACGGGCGCGGCCGCGATCAGCCCCTCTTTCGGCTTCGGCGGGCAGAACGCCGCCGTGGTCCTCACCGTTCCCTGACGGTCCCAAACCCGTCCGGCCATCCGGATGATATCCGGATATAACCCCGAAAATATGCCCTCGGTGCATCGTAGGCGCAAGGCAGCGGCTCCACTCCGGCGAACACGCACCAAGCCACCGGAATCCGACGAATACGAGGAGAACAGCAGTGACGAGCCTCCCGGCAAACGGCTTCCAAGCCGATCTGGACCTCGACCACGTCGTCCTCTATGTCACCGATCTGGAGGCCGCCGGCGCGCGGTTCACTGAGCACTACTGCTTCACCCCGGTGGGCACCGCCGACTCCACCGAGGCAGGCGCACGGAGCGTGGCGCTACGTCAGGGCCGGGTCCTGCTCGTCCTCACCCAGGGGACGATCGAGGACCACCCGGCCACCGCCTACACCCTCGCCCACGGCGACGGCGTCGGCGACATCGTGCTGCGGACGCCCGACGTGACCAAGGCCTTCCGCACCGCGGTCGCCCAAGGCGCCCGCCCGATTGCGGAGCCTCGTCCGCTCCCGGACGGAACCGGCCTGACCGCCGTCGTCGGCGGCTTCGGCGACATCGTGCACAGCTTGCTCGAACGCCACCCCGCCGATCCGCCCGCGCTGCCGCCCGGATTCCGCCCGCTGCCCGCCGCGCCCGGCCACACGGCCGAGGTCGGTCTGCTCGACTTCGACCACTTCGCGGTCTGCGTGGGCCCAGGCGAGCTCAACGCCACCGTGGCGCTCTACCGGGACGCCCTTGGTTTCGAGCAGACCTTCGAAGAGCAGATCAGGATAGGCAGCCAGGCGATGAACTCGAAGGTGGTGCAAAACGCTTCACGGACCGTCACGTTGACGGTGCTGGAACCTGACACCAGCGCCGAGCCCGGTCAGATCGACGAGTTCGTCAAGAAACACGGAGGATCCGGTGTTCAGCACCTCGCGTTCCTGGTGGACGACGCGGTGCGTAGCGTCCGGGCGCTGTCCCGGCACGGCGTGGAGTTCCTCGACACCCCGGGTTCCTACTACGATCTGCTGCGCGACCGCATCGAGGTGACCACTCACACCGTCGACGAGTTGCGCGCACTCAACGTTCTCGTCGACCAGGACCACGCCGGCCAGCTGTTCCAGATTTTCACCCGATCCACCCATCCACGGCGCACTCTCTTCTTCGAGGTGATCGAACGGATCGGCGCCGAGACTTTCGGCAGCTCCAACATCCGGGCGTTGTACGAGGCCGTGGAATTCGAACGCTCCCGGCACGCAGAGTGAACCCGTCGTCCCCGACCATGCCCGTCCCGGCCGCCGTTCCCCCGTGAGTGCGTGACGCCGTCTGCCTGTCGGACTTGGAACGGCTCGCAGAACAGACGCTATCCCCGCAGGTGTGGGACTTCGCCGCCGGTGGCGCCGGTTACGAGCGGACCCTGGCCGCGAATCGCGAGGCGTTGGACGCAGTCCGCCTGGCTCCACGCACGCTGCACGAGACCTCGCACTGCGATCCTGCACCCCGGATCTTGGGTTGGAACCCGATGCGGCGCTTCTACCAGGCCACGGTGGCCGCCCCCCCGGATCCGACTATCAGTCAGCCTGTTGGGCCACAAACAGATCGACGACGGCATCAAGCGGCTCGCCGCCTTCGTCGCCGACCACCCACCACACTGAGGGCCAAGCCGCCGGCCGGTTCAGGCCGTCCGACTGGGAAGGAGTTGCGATGAGCCAGAACGACGCTCGACCCGCATGGGAGCACTCGGCGGGCCGACCGATGACCGCCCGGCTGGACGGGGTACCTGACATCGACGACGCCTGCCGGCGGCTGGTCGAGCTCCGCCAGGAGCTCACCCGGGCCCTGCACGAGTACGGCGCGGTGCTGGTCCGCGGCCTGCCGATACGCACCGTCGAGGACTTCGCCAAGGTTCGGGACGCTGTGCTGCGCCATCGCACCGCGTACCGCGAGAAGGCCACCCCACGCAGCGACTACGGCGATCACGTGTTCTCCTCCACGGACCTGCCCGCCGCCCAGCCGATCCGTATGCACAACGAGAACAGCTACACCCTCACATTCCCCGGTCTGCTGCTCTTCGCATGTCTGGTCGCACCTAGGGAGGGCGGGGCGACACCGGTCGCCGACTGTCGCCAGGTGCTGCGTGCGCTGCCGGCCGAACTGGTCACGAGGATGCGAAAGTCCGGCTGGATGCTGCGCCGCAGCTACAGCGACCACATCTCCACCAGCTGGCGCTCCGCCTTCGGCGCGGAGCGACGCGAGGACGTGGAGCGCTACTGCGCCGAGAACCTGATCGCACATCAGTGGCAGCCGGACGGAAACCTCCGAACCAGCCAGCTGCGACCCGGAATCATCCGCCACCCCGTCACCGGGGACGAGGTCTGGTTCAACCACCTGGCGTTCTGGAGCGAGTGGTCGCTCGACGACGAGCTACGAGAAGCCCTGCTCGATGAGTTCGGCTCGGACGGGCTTCCGTTCAACACGGCGTTCGGCGACGGCGATCCGCTGACCCGCGCAGAGCTGGAGACCCTCCAAATCGCCTACCAGGAGGCGACGGTCCGGGAACAGTGGCAGACGGGCGACCTGCTTCTGGTCGACAACGTGCTTGCCGCCCACGGCCGCGACCCGTTCCGCGGCGACCGAAAGATCGTGGTGGCCATGGGCAACCCGATCAAGCTCGCCGACTGTCGGCCGGAGGTCCGGCCGGCCGCGGCGGGAGCCTGACTGTACATCGGCCCCGCTCCACCAGATCCGCATCTCGCGGCGGCGCCGCAGAAGAGAGGAGTCCCGACCATGGACAGCCCTGCCCCCGGAGACGGCCAGCCGGTCGATCTGCTGACTCGATTTCAGACAGTGGTCCAATACGATCCCGACCGGATCGCGGTCCGGGCGACCGACGGCGACCTGTCCTTCGCCCAGCTTGACCGCCTCACCGCCGGGCTCGCCAACCAGCTCGCCGCCCGCGGCATCCAGCCGGGCGACCGGGTCGGGGTCAGCGTGGAACGCAGCAGCCGGCTGCCGGCTGTGCTGCTCGGCGTGTGGCGAGCCGGCGCGGCATACGTGCCACTGGACCCGGACTACCCGGCGGACCGGCTAGCGTACATGGCCACCGACTCCGGCATCCGCTTTGTGGTGACCGGTGACATCGCTGCGCCGGTGCCACGGGGTGTGGAGCCGCTGGTGCTCAGCGATCCGCCCACCGAACCTGGCGGCGCCGCCTTGGCAGCCCGCGGTCCGGAGTCGTTCCCCGGTCCGGCGTACCTGATCTACACCTCCGGTTCTACCGGAACGCCGAAGGGCGTGGAGGTGACCCGGCCGGCCGTGGCCGCCCTGGTCGCCTCCCTGGAGCGGACCGGGTTCTACCCCGGCGAACCGACTGTGGTCGCCTGGAATGCCAGCGCCTCCTTCGACGCCTCTGTCCAGCAGTGGGCCCGGATCTGCCGTGGCGACACGGTGGTGGTACTCGACGCCGAGCAGCGCCGCGACCCGGACCGGCTCGCCGCGCTACTCGCCGAGTATCGTGTCACCGATCTGGACCTCACCCCCACGCACTGGCGGCTGTTGCGCGGCCGACTGCTAGAACCCCGGCCCGACGGCAGCCGCCTTCGCCTGTTCGTCGGCGGCGAGGCGGTTCCCGCCGACACCTGGGCTGAGCTGGCCTTCGCCGGCTCAGCGGGCGGACCACGGGCGATCAACCTGTACGGCCCGACCGAATGCACCGTGGACGCCACCGCCGGTTGGATCGAAGGGGCGGGCCCCCACATCGGCACCGCGCTACCCGACGTGCTCTCGTACGTCCTCGACGAGCAGCTGCGGCCCGTCTCGCCAGGACAGGTAGGCGAGCTGTACCTCGGCGGCACCCGGTTGGCCGTCGGCTATGCCAACCAGTCAGCGCTCACCGCCTCCCGCTTCGTCGCCGACCCGTTTGGGGCCGTAGGAGCACGAATGTACCGCACCGGCGACCGGACGCGGCACACCACCGACGGCGTCCTGGAGTATGTCGATCGAGTCGACCGACAGGTGAAGTTCCGCGGTTTCCGGGTGGAGCTCGGGGAGATCGAAGCC
>NZ_JBEZUT010000206.1:0-15474 GCF_040636595.1 Kitasatospora sp. NPDC036755 | reverse complement strand
GCGCCGAGCGCGACGCCCGCGCCGGCCCAGCCGATGACGGCGCGGCGGCTGACCGCGCCCTTGGTCGCGGCGGCGCCGGCGGCGGCCGGCGTCCCGTTCTGCTGCTCGTTCTCCGCGTCCATCGGCGGGCGGGCCCTTCTCTTTTCCACTGGGTTCTGCGCTGACCCACGGCGGCCGTGGGGCCCGGATCACGGGCCGCCACGGCGTCGGTGGGGGTACTGCGGTGCGGGTGGGCCGGTTACTTGACGACCACGGCGGCGGCCAGCTTCGACAGCGGCTCGCCCAGCGAGTTGACCGCGTCGGAGAAGGTCTTGCGCTCGGCCTCGGTGACCTTGTCGTAGGAGGTGAAGGTGCCGTCGGCCTGCTTGTACTTGGCCAACAGGGCGTTGATCTCGGTGAACTCGGAGTCCAGCGTCTTCGCCAGCTCCGGGTCCTTCTCGGAGGCGACCGGCTTCAGCAGCTCGTAGGCCTTCTGCGCGCCCTCGACGTTGGCCTGGAAGTCGGCCAGGTCGGTGTGGCTGTAGCGGTCCTCCTCACCGGTGATCTTGTTGGTGGCGACCTCGTCCAGCAGCTCCTTGGCGCCGTTGGCCATGCTGGTCGCGGTGATCTCGGCCTCGGGGATCTTCTTCTGCCAGTCCTTGAGGTCGGCCACCAGCCGGTCGGCGAGCGTCTTCTCGTCGTCGCCGATCTTCGCGTCGGCCCAGAGCGACTTCTCCAGCTTGTGCCAGCCGGTCCACTCCTGGCCCTGCTCCAGCTTGTCCTCGCGGGTGTCGGTCTTCGGGTCGACGTCGCCGAAGCTCTCGGCGACCGGCTCGGTGCGCTCCCAGCCGGTGCGCGAGGGCGCGTACAGCGACTTGGCCTTCTCCAGGTCGCCGGACTTGATCGCGGCGGCGAAGGCCTCGACCGCCGGGATGGTCGCGTCGGCCTGCTCCTGGGCGTACGTGCGGTAGGCGGCGACGGCGGCGGCCAGGCGCGGGTCGGTCGGCGCGGCGCTGCCGCCCTCGCCGGTGACGGTGATCTTCTGGCGGATGCCGTTGCCGACCATGCCGGGCTTGCAGGCGATCTCGTACGAGCCCGCCTTGATCTCGGCGTTGATGCTGGCCTTGGTGCCGGGGCCGATGTTCTCGCGCTCGGTGACGATCTTGTCGCCGTCGCCGTAGACGTAGACCTCGGTGGTCTTGGAGCCCTTGTTGCTGATGTCCAGCACGACGTGGCCGGCCGGGAAGGTGGTCTTGGAGACCTCGCAGGCGCTGTCGCTCGCGTTCACCTTGACCGCGTCGGAGGCGGCCGCCTTGTCGTCCTTCTTGGACGCGCAGCCGGCCAGGGTTGCGGTCGCCACGGCGAGGGTGAGCAGCGCGGCTGCGGTGGAACGGCGACGGGCGGACATGCGGGCTCCAACGGAAAGGGGCATGGGTGTGCCAAGGAAGCGCGGCCCGCCGGGGACCAGCAGACCATCATTAGCTAAGGCATACCTTACGTAAACATGTGTTGACGTCTACACCCACCCCCCGAACCGTTACCTCCCCGGTGTCCGGCGGGCCGCGGCCCGGGCCGTCCAGCGCCCCTCGTGACGGCTGATCCGGATCGGGTGGCCGAACGTCGCGCTGATCAGCTCCGTCGTCATCACCTCGTCCACCGGCCCGGCCGCCACGCACTCGCCACCGCGCAGCAGCAGGGCGTGGGTGGTGCTCTCCGGCAGCTCCTCCAGATGGTGGGTGACCAGCACGCTGGCCAGCTCCGGGTGCTGGTGGCGCAGCAGGTCCAGGCTGTCCAGCAGCAGCTCGCGGGCGGTCAGGTCGAGCCCGGTGGCGGGCTCGTCGAGCAGCAGCAGCCGGGGGCTGGGCATCAGCGCGCGGGCGATCAGGGCCCGGCCGCGCTCGCCCTGGGACAGCGTGGTCCAGGCGGCCCCGGCCATCGCACGCATGCCCAGCGTGTCGATCAGCCGCTCGGCCCGCTCCAGCGCCTCCGGGGCCGGCTTGCGGTGGAACTCCGGCTCGATCGTGTTGGTGTGCCCCGTGAGCACCACCTCGCGCACGCTCAGCGGGGAGCGCAGCGGATGGCGCGGGTTGACGTGCCCGAGGTGGGCGCGCAGCTCGCGGATGTCGACCCGGCCGAGCCGGCGGCCGAGCACGTCCACCTCGCCCCGGGTCGGGTGGGAGACCGCGCCGAGCAGGGCGAGCAGGGTGGACTTGCCCGCCCCGTTGGGGCCGAGCAGCGCCCAGTGCTCGCCGGGCCGGATCTCCAGGGTGATCCCGCGCAGCAGGTGCCGGCCGTCGCGCACGACGTCCACGTCCCGGGTGCGCAGCAGCGGACCGTCGAAGTCGGGGGCGGATGAGTTCATGGGACTCCGATCGCGGCGCCGGGCAGGGTGCGGGCGGGGCGCCGCACCGGACGGGCCGGCGCCGTCCGTCCGCGTGCAGAGTACAACCGTCGACCGGGGGCGGGGCCGGGCGTCCGAGGGGTGGACGCCCCAGCGACCGGCCGGACGGGGCGAGTTGGGGCCTCAGAGGGCCAACAGGCCGGCGTCGGTGGGGCGCAGGCCGCAGGCGTCGCGGTAGAAGGGGCGCAGGTGCGGCTCGAAGTCGACGTGCAGCCAGGCGCAGCCGGCCGCGCGGGCGCCGTCGGCGGCCTCGCCGACCAGCCGGGTGGCGATGCCCTGCCGCCGGGCGTCCCGGGCCACCACGGTGTCCAGCAGGAAGGCGTGGGCGCCGCCGTCCCAGGCGAGGTTGACGAAGCCGACCAGGGCGCCGCCGGCCGGACGGCGGGCGGTGACCCAGCCGAGGCTGTGGCGTTCCAGCCGGGCGAGCCGACCGCCGGACTCCGCCGGGGTGTCGGTGGCGGGGTGGCCGGTGAGGTCGGCGGGGGCGCCTGCGAGGCCGGCGGGGGCGCCGAAGCCCTCGGTGTGCAGGGCGTCGAGTTCGGGGTCGGTCAGCGGGCCGCGCCACAGGTAGTCGATCGTCACGACGGCACTGTAGAGCCCTTGTTAACTTTCGATCATTTTTTATCGACCAAGGACACGACTTGGCAAAGTTATGACCTTTCCCCTAGCTGAATCTGACTGACCCCCGTCAATCTCGGTCGCAGCTCCTTTCCCTGCACAGCGACCCCACTGGAGTCAGAGTGACCCCCACGCCCTCCTCCCGCCGTGCCCGCGTGGCCGGAGCCGTCGCGGTCGTCGCCGCCCTCGCCGGCGCCACCGTCCCGGCCGCCACGGCGTCCGCCGCCACCGGCTCGCGCGACGCCGCGATATCCCAGGCCCGCGCCAACGTCGCCCGCAACGCCGGGGTGTTCGGCTTCGGCGCCGGCCAGGACCTCGTCCTCAAGGACGTCGTGCTGGACGCCGACGGCGCCTCGCACGTCCGCTTCGACCGCACCTTCCAGGGCCTGCCGGTGGTCGGCGGCGACCTCGTCGTCCACCAGGACGCCAAGGGCAGGCTCAAGGACTCCTCCCGCGCGGCCGCCCACGACGCCACCGTGAAGTCGACCGTCCCCAAGGTGAGCGGGCAGTCCGGAGCGGCCGGCGCCCTGGCCGCCGCCCCCGGCGTCAAGGACGCCGTCAGCAGCCCCGAGCTGGTCGTCTGGGCCGCCGACGGCACGCCCCGGCTGGCCTGGCGCACTACCGTGGAGGGCACCGGCGAGCACGGCGAGCCGGCCGGCAAGGTCGTCGTCACCGACGCCACCACCGGCGAGCAGATCGAGTCCTACGACGCCGAGCACCAGGCGGCCGGCACCGGCAACTCCGAGTACACCGGCCGGATCACCATCGACACCACCGCCAGGACCGGCGGCGGCTACACCCTGACCGACCCGGTCCGCGGCCACGTCACCAAGGACGCCAACAACCTCTCGGCGAGCTCGCTCAAGGCATCCTCCGGCACCGCGTTCTCCAGCGCCACCAACGTCTGGGGCGACGGGAAGAAGTTCTCCACCGACCGCTCCACCGCCGCCGTCGACGCCCACGCCAACACCGCCTGGACGTACGACTACTACAAGAACGTCCACGGCCGCAACGGCATCAAGAACGACGGCAAGGGCGCCACCGTCTTCGTCCACGTCGGCACCAAGTGGGACAACGCCCAGTGGTCCGACTCCTGCTTCTGCATGATGACCGGCGACGGCGACGGCACCACCGACCCGGAGCAGGTCGACCTCGACACCATGGGCCACGAGATGACCCACGGCGTCACCAGCGCCACCGCCAACCTGCGCTACAGCGGCGAGTCCGGCGGCCTCAACGAGTCCACCAGCGACATCTTCGGCACCATGGTCGAGTTCTACGCCAACAACAGCGTCGACACCGGCGACTACCTGTTCAGCGACCAGTCCACCCCGCCGTGGCTGCGCCGCTTCGACAAGCCCTCGCTGGACGGCAGCTCGGCCGACTGCTGGAGCAGCGGCGTCGGCAAGCTCGACGTGCACTACTCCTCGGGCGTCGGCAACCACTGGTTCTACCTGGCCAGCGAGGGCAGCGGCAGCAAGACCGTCAACGGCGTCACCTACAACAGCCCGACCTGCAACAGCTCCACGGTGGCGGGCATCGGCCGCGACAAGGTCGCCAAGATCTGGTACCGGGCGCTGACCGTCTACATGACCTCCACCACCAACTACAAGGGCGCCCGCGCCGCCTCCCTGAACGCGGCCCGCGACCTGTACGGCGCCGGCAGCACCGAGTACAACGCGGTCGCGGCGTCCTGGAGCGGCGTCAACGTCAACTGACGTCCACCCGTCAGTGGTCGAACCCCACGTGGCAGTGGTCGTGGTGGGTGTCGTCGGTGAAGAACCGGTTGCCGACGCCCGGGATCGCCACCGGACCCCCCACGTTGTACGAACCGGCGGCGGCCGCGTCCCGCATGAAGGACTCGACCAGCTGCCGGGACGTACCCGGGTCGACCACCGCCAGGCCGTCGATCCGCCAGACGTCGAAGGCCCGGCCCAGCGGGTGGTCGCTGGGCCGGGTCGTCCCGAAGACGTCCAGCGGGTGGCCGGTCCGCACCACGCTCACCGAGAGCGTGTACGGGCCGGCCAGTCGCAGCATCGCCTCCAGCACGCTGTCGTGGACGGTGCCGCCACGAAGGTCGGCGGCGGCCTCGGGCGGCAGCTCGATCCGCGGCTCGGCCAGCACCCGGGCCACCGCGGCCGGCGGGGCCTCGGCCGCCGGGCCCGCGACGCCCGGACGCAGCTCGGTGACGTTCCAGCGCGGCTCGGCCCCGGTGAGCCGGACGTCCACCGTGGTGCCGCCCTCGACCACCGAGCCGTCCGGCCCCCGGGTCCACTGGCGGCAGACCACCAGCACGCTCGCCGAGTCGTCGAGGATGCCCCCGTACTGGGCGACGATCACCTCCAGGCTCGCCTCGGCCGACGCCGGGGCCAGCGGGCCCGCTCGGTCGGCCAGCGCGGGCGGCAGGCCGAGCGCCGCCACCCGGGTACGGGCCGCCTCCACGCCCTGCCCGCCGGGCGGCCACGCGCCGAGCGCGGCGACCAGCTCGACGGCGCGGAGCTTGACGTCGGGCCGGATCTCACCGGGGCCGGGCTGCCAGAGGGGCGGCCGGGGCAGCGGGGTCGCCGTGGGAGCCGCTGTCGGTGTCCGCGTCGGTTCCGGTGCGGGCGTCGGTGTCGCTGTTCCGCCGGGAGTGACGGACGGGCCGGTGGCCGCCGCCCTCGGCCCGCCCCCGCCGGTGCACCCCGCCGCACCCAGTGCCAGCGCCGCCGCACCCGCCCGCAGCACCTCGCGCCGGCCCGGGGCCCGGCCGCCGTCTCCACCTGTCATGCCGTCAGTATGCGGCTCCGGAGCGCCCGGGCGCCGGAGGTCTCCCCGGGGCCGGTCGGCGCCGTGCGCCGCTGCGGACGGCCCGGACCGGCTTCCGGTGGTTCAGTGCCCGGCGGGAGCGGGCGGCCGCGGCGGCTCCGGGGGCCGCAGGCCGTACCCCTCTTCGGTCCGCACGATCCAGGAGGGCTCGCCGAGCTTGATCCTCAGCACCGCCATCAGGTACCTCAACTCATGGGGATTGAACGGCGCGTTGTAGATCTCCCACATGATCGAGGACGACTCGTGCACGCCCTCGCCCAGCTCGACCAGGCCCCGCAGCAGCCGGACGTCGGAGCGGGTGAGCTGCGCCTCGCGGCCGTCCAGGGTGACGACCCGGGTGTCCAGGTCGATGACGAGGCGTCCGTCGAAGGCGGTCACCGAGCCCTGCGGTTCCGGGACCAGCCCGAAGTGCTCGCGGAGCCACTGCGCCGCGGCCCGGTCGTCCCCCGGCCCGGCGCCCGCCGCGCCGCTCTCCTTCTCCACGCCGGGCAGCCTAACCGGCGGTCCCGAGGCCGGCCACCGTACCCCCGCCCCGCGCATTCAGATATGTTCGAATCATTGGCGGTCAGGCCGGTGCAGTGACGATCATGACCAGCATGACTTCGAACACCGCGGAGAACACTCCCCCACACACCCCCACCCTCACCCACACCACCGTGACCGCCGCCGCCTCCGGCACCTGGACGCTCGGCGACCGCACCGTGCACCGGATCGGCTTCGGCACGATGCGCCTGCCCCAGACCGGCCCGGCACTCGTCCCGGACGCCGTCCCGCGCGACCGCGAACAGGCCCTGCGGGTGCTGCGCCGCGCGGTCGAACTCGGCGTCAACCACATCGACACCGCGGCGTTCTACTTCTCCCCGCTGCGCTCCGCCAACGAGCTGATCAACCGGGCGCTCGCGCCGTACGCCGACGACCTGGTGATCGCCACCAAGGTCGGCCCGGGCCGCGGCCCCGACGGCGAGTGGGTCGAGCACGCCCGCACGCCCGAGCGGCTGCGCGCCCAGGTCGAGCAGAACCTGCGCCAGCTCGGCCGCGACCACCTCGACCTGGTGAACCTGCGCGTCCTCGGCACCGACTCGGTCGCCGAACGCTTCGGCGCGCTGGCCGAGTTGCGCCGGGCCGGGCTGATCCGGCAGCTGGGCCTGTCCAACGTCCACCCGCACCAGCTCGCCGAGGCGCAGACCACCGCACCGGTGGTCTGCGTCCAGAACCCGTACGGCATCGGCGCCACCCCGGCGCAGGACGAGCTGCTGCGGATCTGCGGGGAGCAGGGCATCGCCTTCGTCCCCTTCTACGCCATCGCCGGAGCCGGACGGCAGGACGGCGCCGGCGGGGCCGAGCCCGCCCAGGTCCGATCGGTGGCCCGGGCCCGCGGGGTGAGCACCGCCCAGGTGCGGCTGGCCTGGACGCTGCAGCGCGGCCCGCACGTGCTGGCCATCCCGGGCACCGGCGACGTGGCGCACCTGGAGGACAACATCGCCGCCGGGGCGCTACGGCTGTCGGCACAGGAGCTGGCGCTGCTGGACGAGGCCCACGCGGCGGGCTGAGCCCCCGGAACCGGACGCGGCCCGCGGGGTGTCACTCCGGGACGAGTGATCCTCCCTCGTCGCAAGGAGCCCCGGAGCATGACCGAACGCGCCACCCGCTACCTGTACCTGGCCCGCCACGGTGAGGCCGCCTCCGAGGGCGACGGCAGCGGACTCACCGAGACCGGGCGCCGGCAGGCCGTCCTGCTGGGCCGCCGCCTGGCCGGCCGCCCGGTCTCGGCCCTGCACCACGGCCCGCTGCCCCGGGCCGCCGAGACCGCGCGGCTGGTCGCGGAGCAGCTGGCCGGGGTCCGTCCGGAATGCCGCGAGGAGGCCGGGGACTTCGTGCCGTACGTGCCCGCGCCCGCCGAACTCCCCGAGGACAGCGCCCGGTTCCTGCTGGACCACCTCTCCGGCACCACGGCGGAGGAACGGCAGACCGGGGCCGCGCTGGCGCGGCGGGCCGTCGAGCGGTTCACCGGGCCGGTGCCGGGCGGCGAGGTGCGGCACGAACTGGTGGTCACCCACGCCTTCCTGGTCGGCTGGCTGGTCCGGCACGCCCTGGACGCCCCGGCCTGGCGCTGGCTCGGCGTCAACGCCGCCAACGCGGCGCTGACCGTCCTGCGCTACACGCCCGGCCGCCCGCCCGCCGTCCTCCTGCTGAACGACCAGGGACATCTTCCGGAGGAGCTGCACTGGACCGGCCACCCGCCCCAACTCCGCTTCTGACAAGGGCGCGAGAGCCCGTCGGAGTACACCAGCGGCTGCCCGATCGCCACCGTCGCCCTGGAGGTGGCCGGCACCGACGAGGCCCTGCGGACGCTCTGCGCCGAGCTGTACGCGGGCCGGCAGCAGGTCCTGGCCGGCCGGCTGGAGGGCGAGGGCCTCGACCCGGGGCGGGCCGGGACCGCCGCCGGGCAGGTGCTCGCCCTGCTGGAGGGCGCCGTGCTGCTCGCCTCCGTCCGGCGCGGCCGCGAGCCGCTGGACCACGCCCGGCACGCCGTCCGGCACCTGCTCGGCGCCGCACAGGACCACGCGGGCACCGCCTGAACACCGGCCGGGCGACGGGCAGGCCGGCCCCGGGACGCCGGCCCGCGGAGCGGAGCCTCAGCGGCCGGCCGGATCCCGGTAGACGAGTTCCCCGCCCTGCCGGGCGGCGAGCTCCGCGATCAGGCCGTGGTCAGGGGACAGCGCGCACGCGGGATCGGTCCGCCCCGGGTCGCCGGTGAGTGCGAAGGCCTGGCAGCGGCAGCCGCCGAAGTCGACCTCCCGGAGGGCGCAGGAGGCGCAGGGCTCGGGCAGCCGGTCGGTGCCGCGGTAGGCCCGGAAGGCCGACGACTCGGACCAGATCCAGGCGAGGCCGTGGTCGCGGACGTTCGGCAGGTCCAGTGGGAGGTCGTAGGCGGCGGGGCAGGGCAGGACCCGTCCGTCGGGGGCGACGGTCAGGGAGACCGCGCCCCAGCCGCCCATGCAGGGTTTGGCGACGCCGTCGAAGTAGTCGGGGACGACCCAGACGAGTTCGACGCCGGTCCGCCGCCGTCGGCGCTCGACCGCCTCCCGGGCCCGGGTGAGCTGGTCCCGGGTGGGCATGAGGGCGGCCCGGTTGGCCAGCCCCCACCCGTAGAACTGCGTGTTGGCGAGTTCGATGCGCACCGCGCCCCAGGCGATGCCGAGGTCCACGATCGCGTCGATGTCGTCAAGGTTCAGGCGGTGCAGGACGACGTTGAGACCCAGTGGCAGTCCGGCCTCGCGGACCAGCGCGGCGGCCCGCTCCTTCGCCGCGAACGACCGCCGCCCGGCGATCAGCTCGGAGGAGGCGGCGTCGGCGCCCTGGACGGAGAGCTGGACACTGGGCAGCCCGGCCGCGGTCAGAGCGGCCAGCCGCTCCCGGGTCAGGCCGAGTCCGCTGGTGACGAGCTGGGCGTAGATCCCGGCGCGGGCGGCCCCCGCGACGATCTCGGTCAGGTCGCGCCGCAACAGCGGTTCCCCTCCCGACAGGTGGACGTGCGCGACCCCGAGCTCACCGGCCTGCGTCAGCACGTCCAGCCATTGACTGGTCGTCAGTTCCGCTTGACGGGCGGTGAGTTCGAGCGGATTGGAGCAGTAAGGGCAGCGCAGGGGGCAGCCGTGGGTGAGTTCGGCCAGCATGGCCCAGGGCGGGTTCACCGCAGCCATCCCCGCTCCTTCAGGTCGTCGAGGAAGTCCACGACGTCGTCGGCCCCCTCGGCCGGGAACTCGGTGGTGATCTCCGGTACGGTCCGGGTGCCGTCGCACAGTCCGACGATCGCGGCCGCCTCCGCGCTGAGGACGACGATGCGCTCCGGGACGACCAGCAGCGTGCTGTGCCGCACCGGGCAGTGGCGCAGCCGCGCGTACCCGCTCAGGGCCGGTCGCCAGGTCACGCCGGGGCCCGTTCGACGGCGTCGAGGAGGGTCCACAGCAGCTCGCACTTGTAGGAGAGCGCCGCGATGGCGGCCTCCTGCTCGGCACGGGTGCGCGCCCAGGACAGCACGAGGGACAGCGCCTCGTCGCTGTCGCGGCGGCCCTGGCCGACGCGGGTCCTGAAGTAGGCGAGGCCCACGGGCTCGATCCAGGTGTAGTGGCGCTCGAAGGCGGCGATCCGGGCGGCCATCAGGTCCGGCGCGAACAGTTCGGTCAGCGAGGCGGCCACGGCCTCCAGGGGCGTGCCGTGGCGGCAGAGGTTGACGTAGCCGTCGACGGCGAGCCGTACTCCGGGCAGCACCCCGCGGCCCGAGAGCAGGTCGGCGCGGTCGAGCCCGGCCGCCTCGCCGAGCCGCAGCCAGCGCTCGATGCCGCCCTCGTCGCCGTCGCCGCCGTCGTGGTCGGTGATCCGGCGGATCCACAGCCGGCGCAGGGCGGGGTCCTCCAGCTTGGCGAGGATCAGCGCGTCCTTGACCGGGATGTGCCGCTGGTAGTGGAAGCGGTTGAGGATCCAGGTGCGCAGCTCCTCCGGCAGCAGGAGCCCCTGGTGCATCCTCAGGTTGAAGGGGTGCCGGTGGTGGTAGCGGCGCTCGGGCACGGCCCTGAGCTCGCTCTCGAAGGTCGTCACCATGTGAGGACCGCTCCTTCCGCGGCCACCCCGAGGCCCCGGTCCGCCAGCTCCGCGTGGAGGGGGGAGTCCGGGTCGACGAGCGGGTTGGTGTTGTTCAGATGGGTGTAGAGGCACCGGGCGGACAGGGCGGCGAGCCGGTCGCGGGTGGCGAGCACGGGCAGGTGGCCCATCCCCGTGGCGGACTTCGTGGAGAACCCGGCGGTGCGGGGCTCCTCGTTGTCCCAGAAGGTGCCGTCGACCAGAATCAGGTCGGCGTCCTCGCCGAACCCGTCGGTCCAGACGCCGGTCGACGGCGCGTAGAGCAGTCCGCCCACCCGCAGGGCGCTCACCCAGTCCCCGTCGCAGGCGTCCCGGGCGTAGCGGGGGCGCTTGCCGGAGAGCGGTTCGAGCTCGACGCCGTCGAAGTCCCGCCAGCGCAGGCGGGTGTAGGGCGCGAGGACCTCGCCGAGGCCGAGCCCCTTGTGCACGGCGTCCCGTACCGCGTCGGTCGCCATGACCTCCAGTTCGTCGGCCTCGCGCAGCCGCGCCAGGCCGAGCGTGTGGTCGAGTTCGGCGTCCGTGAGGATCACGCCGGACAGCCGGGTGCGCCGGCCGTCGGGGCGCAGCCAGGGGCAGCGTTCGATCTGTTCGGCGATGTCCGGCGTGGCGTTCACGAGGTACACCCGGCCGGGCTCGGTCTCCACGGCGACGGACGCGTGCAGCCGTCGGCGCGACGGAACCGCGCGTGCCCCGGCACAGCCGGGGCACGCACAGTTCCACTGCGGGACGCCGCCGCCGGCTGCCGTACCGAGTACGTGCAGTCGCACAGCGCTTCCTCCCTCTTCGAGTGGTGGTCCTACCGGTGCGGTGCGGTCCGGGGGCCGCTACCGCTTGGCGAGGTAGTACGCCGAGACCTCCAGTGACGCCTCCACCACCTGGTAGCCGGGCTTGCGCCAACGGGCGGCTTCCGGCGGGGTGTTCGGCCGGTCGGTGGTGCGCTCCCGGGACTGCCGGGCGCGCCTGGGCTGTTCGTCGTGACGGGTCATGACTGTCTCACCTCCGTGTCGGGGCTTCACTGCGTCTTGTTCCGGTCGTAGGGGACGGCGAGGATCGCCCCCGGGTTCGCCAGGTGGGTGGTCGGGGTACCGCCGTCGCCGCGGACCATGTGCTGGCCTTCGCTGTCGGTGGCGATGTACAGCGTCTTGCCGTCCGGGCTGAGGGCGACGTCGCGGTAGCGGTTGACGGTCCGGTAGAGCTCCTCGTACTTCTTGCCGTCCTTGGAGAGCCGGAAGACGGTGCCGTTCTTCAGCGAGGTGACGAGGACGTCGTCCCCGTACACCTTGAGGCTGCCGGGCGCCATGGTCGGCCAGCACATGTAGGCGGACGCCGCGTCGGGGCAGACCGGCGTGGTGCCGAAGTCGTGTCCGCTCTCGACGGTCGTCCCGTACGTGCTGAGCGGGGAGACCATGTCCTTGGTGAAGTCCGACTCCTTCGTCGTCGGTACCTCGGCCGGCGGCGTGTTCGGGTCCGGGTTGTAGGTGAGCTTCTCGCAACCGCCCTTGGCCTGCGACCAGTCGGAGTAGACGTACGCCTTGTCGTCCTTCCACCCGGCGACGTTGGGCCAGCCGTAGTTGCCGCCCTTCGTGATGTGGTTGAACTCGTCGTCGGTGAGCGGGCCGTTCTCGGCCGTGTAGAGGTCCTTGCCGCCGAAGTCCATGCCGTCCGGGTTGCGCATGCCGTAGGCGTAGATGTGGCTGCGGGCTCCGTTCAGCTCGGGGTTGTCGTCGGGGACGGAGCCGTCCGGGTTGATGCGGAGCACCTTGCCCTGGTACAGCGACCAGTCCGACGCGGCGACCTGGGCGGCGGTCGGCAGGTCCTGCGCGTGGTTCGGCAGACAGTAGTCGGCCATGTAGTTGTGGCCCTGGTCGCCGATCGAGTAGTAGAGCTTGCCGTCCTGCCCGTACCGGATCCGGGCCGACTGGTGCTGGTTGTGCCCCGGCAGCCCCGTCAGGACGGGCTGCTCGTCGGAGAGGAGGCCGTCCTTCGCGGTGTAGCGGACGATCTTCGTGGCCGAGTCGTTGCCGTTCTTGTAGGTGTAGGCGAGGTAGACGTAGTCGCTGCCCTTGTCCTTGCCGAAGTCCGGGTGCAGCGCGAAGCCCAGCACCCCGTCCTGCCCGTCCTGACTGTGGAAGGCCTTTCCCGTGAGGTCGAGGGCGGTGCTCTTGGCGCCGCTCTGCGGGTCGACCCGGGTGATCTTGAGTCCGGACTTCTCGCTGACCCAGAGCCGGCCGTCGGGGGCGTAGGCGAGCTCGAACGGGTCTCCCAGCCCGTCCGCCACCACCTTCACCTGCGTCTGCGGCGCCTGGGCGGTCTGGGACTGGGGAGCTTGGGACTGCACGGGCTCGGCGGTGACGACGGCGGGCTTCTGCGCGGCGGTGCCGCCGCCGGACGCCGCTCCCCCGTTGTCGGAGCACGACGTGATCAGCGCGGCGGCGGGGATCAGAGCCAGTGCGACCGGGAGCTTTCTCATGATGCCTCCCACTCGTCGTGGCGACGAGTGTCTGGTTTCCGTTGACCGGATTCGGCGATTCCGTACGGGGCCTGCCACGCGTGGTGCGGGCGCCCGGCGATCGGTCCATCGCCTGTGGCGGGGGGATCACCGTCGGCGGCGTACGGCCGCCCGGTGTCCCGATCCTCACCGTAGGTCGGGTCCCCCGGATCCGCACCCCTCGTTGACCCGGTCGCGTGGCCGGGGCGGCGGGGTCCTCGCCGACGGGGCCGGAGGTCGAGCCGGGCCGACGCCCGACCGTGGAGGTGCGGGCCCTGCCGGAGGGGGTCGGCGGTGTGCGCGACGGCATCCGCAAGGAGCAGGACGGCCGGGCGGTGCCGGCATGGCGGGTGACGTGAGTGCCCGTCAGTTCCACTCGTCGGGAGGCCGGATGACCTTCGGCTCCACGGGGCACCGCGGCCGGTCCGACGCCAGGCCGGTACGGCGCGGGACCGGCCGGAGACCATCCCCCGCGGCCTCCGACCGGTGCCCCCGGCACCGCCATCGTGCCGACGGCCCCGGGGCGGTGTCTCCGCCCTTCGGCCTCGCCCGAATCACGGACGATCGGGGCTTCCTCCCCACACGGCGCGAATGCCGCTTGCCGCGAGCGGCTACGCGTCCGCCCCCGGGCGTTCGAAGAGCAGCGCCGTCCAGTGCACCCCGTCCCTGCCGTGCAGGTCGGGGCGGGCGGCGCGGTGGAGGAGGCGCAGGCCGCAGGCGGTGGCGAGGGTGACGGTGGGCTCGGCCGGGAGGTCGAACATCCGGCGGCCGGGCGGGACGGGGCCGTGGCGGAGGGTGAGGGCGAGGCGGCCGGCGGGGGCGAGGAGGCGGCTGAGGGCGGCCATCGCGGGCGGGCGCTCGGCGGGGGCGAGGTGCATCCAGACGGCGGTGAGCAGCACGAGGTCGTAGCGTTCGCCCTCGGCGGCGAGCAGCGGCAGGCCGGGCAGCGCGTCGGCGACCCACCGCACGTCGGAGCCGGCGTGCAACCGCTCGCCGACGGCGCGGAGTTCGGGGGTCGGCTCGACCGCGACCACGGGGTGGCCGAGGGCGGCGAGGGCGGCCGCGTCGCGGCCGGTGCCGGCGCCGATGTCGAGGACGGACGCGGGCGGGGCGGGGTACAGGTGGCGCAGCTCGCGGTGCACCTCGGCGAAGCTCACGCTCTCGTACTGGACCGCGAGTTGCGGTGCCTCCTCGCCGTAGCCCTCGGTTCCGGCCGACCCGGTCACGTCGCCTCCCGGACGACCACCGCGTCCCCGGCAGCGGCCGCGCCGGCGAAGAAGTCCCGCAGTTCGCGCAGGTCGTGGACGACGAGTGCCGCCAGGGTCTCGGACCAGGGCGTCGGGTATCCGAGCTCCGCGACCGTCCGGGCGAGCACGCCGTCCTGTTCGCGGACGAGTTCGCCGAGCGCCGAGCCGCGCAGGAAGGCGGAGGCCGCCACGACCTGCTCGGGGCGCAGCACCGGCATGGAGTCGCCGGGCAGCGCGCCGTCGGGCCGGTGGTGCCCGCCACCGTAGACGGGCAGTCGGGCGGCCGGGTCGGGGTGCAGGCCGTTCTCGGTGAGCGCGAGTTCCATCAGGACGGCGGTCTGCCGCGCGCCGAGGGCGAGGCCCGCGGCGGCCAGCCGGTCGTACCGGAGGTCGCGGTCGCGGGGCACCAGTTCGCCGAGTTCCTCCGGCGAGCAGGTGTCCACGGCCCGGCCCGGCAGTCGACGCCAGAAGTGATCCGTACTCACCCGCTCAGCGTAACGAACTCGGTGGCCGGCGCTGCCGCGGCCCACCGGTTCCGGCCGCACCGGGCGGGTTCAGGCCTCGCCGGGGTGCCAGGCGGGCCATTCCCAGGGGCGGTCGGCCCAGTGGACCCGCTGGGCGTCGTGCGGGTCGAGGTCGGGGAAGAGCTGGTGGACGCGCGGCTCGAACTCCTCGGGTGCGAGCGGCTCCCAGCCGTGTCCCTCGAAGTGGACGAGGCGGTAGCGGCTGTCGGTCCGGAACGCGGCCACCTCGACCATGGCCGAGGACGTGCTGTTGGTCTCCATGCCCCCCAGCATGTGGCGCGGTGGCAATCAACGCCCGTCCAGACCCCTCTTCCGGGTCATGTCCCGGCGTCGGCGCGCTCGTTGAGCACGGCAAGGTTCTAGGGGGGCCGCTGGAAGGACGAGCACATGACTGGGCAGCCCACCGGAGGGCAGTGGCAGTGGCCGCAGAACGCTTGGCAGCCGCCGCCGGTGCCGACGGATCCGATCCCGCCGAATCCGGTACCGACGAGTCCGGTGCCGCCGTGGTCCACGGCCCCGCCGCCGAGGCGTCTGTCGCGCAAGGCCTGGACGGCCGCGATGGTCGGGACGGGTGCCGTGCTGGCGTCCGTCCTGGTGATGTGCGGGCCGGGGGCGGGCGACGAGGTCAGCGTGGCGGCACTGCCGGATGCGTCGCCGTCCGCCTCGGATCAGCCGACGGCGCAGCTGCTGCCGGTCTCCCCCTCGCCCGCCACGCCCGCGCCGTCCCCGCTGCCGCCGCCCACCCCGGGGCCGGCGGTCCCGGTGGGC
>NZ_JBEZUT010000205.1:0-15531 GCF_040636595.1 Kitasatospora sp. NPDC036755 | reverse complement strand
GCCGCCGAAGCCGAGGCACCCGCGGACGGGGCCGTGACCGCGGCCGGAGCCGCCGCCCCGCCGGCACTCTTCGACCCGCCGGAGGAACACCCGGCCAGTACGCCCGTCAGCACCCCGGCCGCCGCCACCGCGGCGAACACCCGCCGACCACCCATCCCGTCGCCCTCCCCAGTCCTGTCAGTGACTGCTCAAGATAGCGACCGCCCCGGCACGGGACGCCGACGGGGCGGCGACCAACCGGTCACCGCCCCGCCGCACTGCTTCGTCGTCCTGCCCTACCGGTGGATCAGACCGCCGGAGCCGGGTAGGTCGGGTACTCGACGCCCGAGATGTACTGGACGACCCGGATCACCTGGCACGAGTAGCCGAACTCGTTGTCGTACCACAGGTAGAGGATCGCGTTGTCGCCCTCGACCTTGGTCGCGCCGGCGTCCACGATCGAGGCGTGGCGCGAGCCGATGAAGTCGCTGGACACGGCGTCCGGCGAGTCGGTGAAGTCGATCTGGCGCTTCAGCGGCGAGGTCAGCGAGACGTTCCGCAGGTACTCCAGGACGTCCTCGCGGTTGGTCTCCCGCTTCAGCTGGAGGTTGAGGATCGCGATGGAGACGTCCGGCACCGGGACGCGGATCGAGCTGCCGGTGATCTTCGCCTGGAGGTCCGGCAGGGCCTTGGCGACGGCCGAGGCGGCGCCGGTCTCGGTGATCACCATGTTCAGCGGCGCCGAGCGGCCGCGGCGGTCGGCCTTGTGGTAGTTGTCCAGCAGGTTCTGGTCGTTGGTGAACGAGTGGACGGTCTCCACGTGGCCGCGGACCACGCCGTACTCGTCCTCCATCGCCTTCAGCGGCGGGACGATGGCGTTGGTGGTGCAGGAGGCGCAGGACAGGATCTGCTCGTCCGGCTTGATCGTGTCGTGGTTCACGCCGTGCACGATGTTCGGGACGTCGCCCTTGCCCGGCGCGGTCAGCACGACCTTGGCGATGCCGGGGCGCAGGTGCTTCGACAGGCCCTCGCGGTCGCGCCAGCGGCCGGTGTTGTCGATCAGGATCGCGTCCTTGATCCCGTACTCCGTGTAGTCGACCTTGGTCGGGTCGTCGGAGTAGATCACCGTGATCTCGTTGCCGTTGGCGATGATCTTGTTGTTCGCCTCGTCGACGGTGATCGTGCCCTGGAACTGGCCGTGGATGGAGTCACGGCGCAGCAGCGAGGCGCGCTTGACCAGGTCGTCGCCGCCGCTGTTGCGCACGACGATGGCCTTCAGCCGCAGGCCGTTGCCCGAGGCCTTCTCGACCAGCAGGCGGGCGACCAGCCGGCCGATGCGGCCGAACCCGTACAGCACGACGTCCTGACCGGACCGGCGCTCCAGCTTGTTCTCGCCGGTGGCGCCGACGACGGCCTGGGCGGTGAACTCCGCCACCGACAGACCGCGGTCGTCCGCCTTGTACGTCGCGGCGAGCATGCCGAGGTCGATCTGCGAGGGGCCGAGGTCCAGGGTGGTCAGGGCCTCCAGGAACGGCATCGTCTCGGTGACCGAGAGCTCCTCGCCGGCTATCTGCCGGGCGAAGCGGTGCGTCTTGAGGATGCTGACCACCGACTTGTTCACCAGGGACCGGCTGTGGAGCAGGACGGTGACGTCCCGCTCCCGGTGCAGCCGCCCGATGATCGGGATCATCGACTCCGCGATCTCCTCGCGGTTCTTCCAGTCCGTGAACACGTCGTCGTTGACAGTCACAAGTCCATCTTTCGAGCTGAGGGTGTTGCCCACATGGTAGCTTCGCCCGCTCCCGCCCCGACCGCCGGTCCCTCCCCCACCCGCCCCACCCGAGCCCCCGACCTGCGCTTTCCCCCCGCCCCCACCCCCGAAGGTGATCACCGCCACCCTCGGTCCGGCCGCCCGGCGGGCGGCCCGCCGCGGGTGATCATCGGGCCAAGTACAGTGAAGCGGACTGCCCGGCCGGACGGACGGACAGGGGTGCGAGGGGGCCGGGGTGGCGACGCTGGGCATGCACCGGGACTTCCTGATGGAGTTCGCGGCGCTGGAGAAGCCTGTGCAGCGGCGGGTGTTCGAGACCTTCGAGAAGTTCACCGAGGCCACGCACACCGGCGTACACCTGGAGAAGCTCACCAACCAGCGGGATCCGAGGATCCGGACCATCCGGATCACCGACTTCTGGCGCGGGGTCGTCCTCAAGGCCGACCGGGGTGACGGTTACCTCCTGCTGAAGGTCCTTCCGCACGACAAGGCCAACGACTGGGCGTGCAAGCACCGGGCCTCGGTGAACGCCGCCACCCAGGGCGTCGAGATCCGCAACGACGTCGCGCTGGAACGGGCCTCCCGGTCGCTGAGGGCCCTGGCCGCCGACGAACCCCGCAGGCTCTTCGCCGACCGCTCCGACAAGGTCCTGCGCAGCCTGGGCATCGAGGAGGAGATCCTGCCGATCATCCGGCTGCTCCCCGACGAGGCCCACCTGGAGGCGCTCCACCGGGTGCTGCCGGAGCAGCAGTTCGACGTCCTGGTCGGCCTCGCGAGCGGGATGGAGCCGGCCGAGATCGACCGTGAGATCGTCCGGGCGTACGCCCGGACGGCCGCTCCCACGAGCGTCGAGCAGCCCGCGGACGGCCTGGTCTCGGCCATGGCCCGGGCTCGCGGCCGGGTCGCACTGGTGTCCGGTCCCGACGAGCTGCTGGAGATCCTGGAACGCCCCTTCGACGCCTGGCGGATCTTCCTGCACCCCGCCCAGTACCGGGTCGCCTACCGGGAGTCGTACAACGGGCCGGCCCGGGTGACCGGTGGTCCCGGGACCGGGAAGACGGTGGTGGCCCTGCACCGGGCCTACCACCTGGCCCGCCGGTTGCCCGCGGACGCGCCTGACGGATCGATCCTGCTGACCACCTTCTCCGGGGACCTCGCCACGGAGCTGGAGCGCTGTCTCGCGCTGCTCGTGACGGACCGGCGGATCCGGGCGAAGGTCCGGGTGGTCACCGTCGACGCGCTGGCCGACGAGGTGCTCCGGCGTTCCCGCGCCGGCGCCCCGCCCAAGGTCCTCTTCCAGCAGCGCGCGATCCTCGCCCGCTGGGAGCGGGTCGCCCGCCGGCTCGGCGTCGAGTTCACCGACCTCTTCCTCGACCAGGAGTGGCGGCAGGTCGTCCTGGCGCAGGCGATCGGGAGCCGGGAACAGTACCTGGAGGCGCCGCGGACCGGCCGGGGCAGGGCTCTCGGGGCGCCGGAGCGGGCCCGGCTGTGGTCCGCGGTGGCCGCGTTCGAGGAGGAACTGCGCCGGTCCGGGGAGCTGACGTCCCTCCAGGTCTGCGCGCGGGCCGCCCGGGCGCTGGACGAAGCGGCGGACGGCGACCGCCCGTTCCGGCACGTGGTGATCGACGAGGCGCAGGACCTGCACCCCGTCCAGTGGCGCTTCCTGCGCGCGCTCGTGGCCGCCGGGCCGGACGACCTGTTCCTCGCCGGCGATCCGCACCAGCGGATCTACGGGAACAAGGTCTCGCTGCGCTCGCTCGGCATCCAGGTGGTCGGCCGGTCCTCCCGGCTCCGGATCAACTACCGGACCACGCAGGAGATCCTCAGCTGGTCCGCGTCCCTGCTCACCGGTGAACGCCCGGACGACATGGACGGCGGGGAGGAGTCGCTGGCCGGCTACCACTCGACCCTGCACGGCGCGTACCCCGAAGTGCGCGGGTACCCCGACCAGGACGAGGAGACCCGGGCCCTGGTCGCCCGCGTCGGGGAGTGGGCCGCCTCCGGCGTGAGCCCGGAGGACATCGGAGTCGCCGTACGGACCGCCCGGCTCGGCCGCGACCTCGCCCGGGCCCTGGAGGACAGCGGGACACCGACCCACCTGCTGGGCGACGCGCCGTCCCCCGGTGTCCGGATCGGCACCATGCACCGGATGAAGGGGCTGGAGTTCCGCTGCGTCGCCGTGGTGGGCGTGAGCGACGGCCTGCTGCCCATGCCCAGCGCGATCACCCCGGAGGAGACCGACCCGCTGCAGCACCGCGAGGACCTGGACGGCGAGCTCAGCCTGCTCTTCGTGGCCTGCACGCGCGCCCGGGAAGCCCTCTCCGTCTCCTGGCACGGGGCACCGAGCGGCTTCCTCGACCCGGTCGTTCCGGAGCAGGTGCCCGACCACCGTCAGGACCGCGCCCTGGCCCGGTGACGGTCGCGCCCGGCGGGTTCGCGCCCGGATCGTCCGCACACCCCTCGACCCGCTCCCCGCCGAGGAGTTGCCCGGGTCCGCCGGTGGTGGGGTAATGGGAGGCGGCCGGTGTTCGAGTGTGTGACGAGCAGCCCCGGGAGCTTGGGATGAGCGGTGGGCCGGAACCGATCAGTGCCGAGGGCCTGCGTGCGGTGCGGGAGGAGTTGGCGCAGCTGCGGGCGGAGCGGGGGGAGGTGGCCGCGACGCTGCGCGGGGTGGAGCCGGTGGGGGACCGGGCGGATGCGGCGGACGAGTTGCAGCGGGCGTCGGAGGTGACCCGGCTGGACCGGCGGATCACCGAGTTGGAGACGCGGCTGCGGGAGGCCGAGGTGGCCGGGGAGCCGTCGGTGCGGGTCGTCGGGGTGGGGTCGACGGTGACGCTGCGGTTCGGCGACGGCACGGAGGAGACCGTCGAGATCGCGGAGCTGGCTGAGGAGCGGGACCTCACCCTGGTGACCTTCGACAGCCCGCTCGGGAAGGCCCTGCTCGGGCGGCACCCCGGGGAGAGGGTGCACTACGAGACTCCGGCCGGCGCGGCGAGCGCGGAGGTGCTGTCGGTGGGCGGCACGGCGTAGCCGGAGCGGGGCCGCGGAATTCCGGAGCGGAGACCGGGGGATTCGGGAGTGGGTGTCAGGGAATTTTCGGCGGCGCTTCCGGGGAATTCGTGACGGGGATTCTCGAGGGGTATTCGGGAATTCACCGATAGGCGCCGCCTATCGGTTCACAGGAATGGCTTCTTTGACGCCCCGCGGCGGCGGACCACACACTGGACCTGCGGAGATCCAGGAATGGCCGGAAAGTCGGGAACGGGGCAGAACAGCGCATGGGCGGCACCGAGGACATATCCGTGCGGCACCGTGCCCGGCGCTGGTTCCCGGCGGCCGCCGCCGTGGCCGTCGCCGCCTGGGGTGCCAATCAGTTCACCGCGCTGGCCACCGTGTACCGGGCCCGCACCGACTGGTCGGCGCTGTCGCTGGCCGCGATGTTCTCGGTGTACCTGGTCGGTCTGGTGCCCGGGCTGCTGCTGGGCGGGCCGGCCGCCGACCGTTTCGGGCGGCGGCGGACGGTGCGCGGCGCGCTGGGACTGTCGGCCGCCGCGAGCGTGGTGCTGGCGGTGGCGGACGAGCCGTCGGTGTACGTCGCGCGGCTGGGCACCGGGTTCGCGGCGGGGCTGGTCTTCCTGGCCGGGACGGCCTGGCTGCGGGAGCTCTCCGGGCCCGGGACGCCGCCGGAGACGGCGGCCCGCCGGGCGATGTACGCCACCGGTACGGGCTTCGCGGCGGGGGCGCTGGCCTCCGGGGTGGTCGCCGAGTGGCTGCCCGGCCCGACGGTGCTGCCGGGCCTGGCCCACGCGCTGGGCTGTCTGCTGGTGCTGGGGGCCACCCGCGGGCTCCCGGAGACCGTCCGGAGGAGCGGGGGCACTCCGCCGCACGGCACGCCGCCGCACGGCACGCCGCCGCACGGCACGCCGCCGCAGGGCACTGCGCCGCGCCGCACCGCGGCCGTCCGCCATCCCCGGTTCCGCTACGTGGTGCTGCCCGCCGGCCCGGCCGTGCTCGGCGCCGCCACGGTGGCGTACGTGGTGCTGCCGCCGCTGGTCGCCGACCGGGTGCCCGGCTACGCGCCGCTGTTCAGCGGTCTGGTCGCGGCGCTGACCATGGCCACCGGGGTGGTCGCCCAGCCGTTCGCCGCCCGGCTGGACGACGCGGACAGCGCCCGGGCCACCCTCACCGCGATGGCCACCGTGATCGCCGGGCTGCTGCTCGGCGCCCTCGCCGCCACCCTGGACTCGGTGGGCCTGGTGGTGGCGGCGGCCGTGGTCCTCGGCACCGGGTACGGGCTGACGCTCGGCGCGGGGCTGCACGAGGTGGAGCGGCTGACCGCCCGCTCCCCCGGGCCGACCTCCGCCTCGCTCTACCAGTGCACCACCTCCTGCGGCTTCCTCACCCCGCTGCTGCTCGCCGGCACCGCGGGCCACGCCTCCTATCCGGCGCTGCTGGCGGGCATGGCGGCCGTCGGCCTGCTCTGTCTGGCGGTGACCGCCGCCCACAGCCGCCGCCACCTGCCCGGTCCGCCGGACCCGGCGGGCCTCCCGGGCCTGCCGGGCCTGCCGGGCCTGCCCACCTCTGACGGCCCTGACGACCTTGGCGACCCGGGCGGCTCCGACGGCCCTCCCGACCCGCGCGCCGCCGCCAGGAGGGAGGATGCATCCGTACAGACCGGAGCGACCCCACCGAGGAGCCGACGACCATGGGCCGAGTGACCGTGCCCCGCAGAGTGCTGCGCCTGCGCCGGGGCGAGCCCTCGTACCGCCCCGACACCCTGGCGGCCGAGGAGCCGATGGAGATCCGGGTCGGCGGGCGTGCGCTGACGGTGACCATGCGCACCCCGGGCAGCGACTTCGACCTGGCGGCCGGCTTCCTGGTCAGCGAGGGCGCGGTGCACGCCGCCGAGCAGGTGGCCGGCATCCGCTACTGCGCCGGCGCGACCGCCGACGACGGCAACACCTACAACGTGGTGGACGTGCTGCTCGCCCCCGGCGTGCCGGCCCCGGACGCCTCGCTGGAGCGCAACTTCTACACCACCTCCTCCTGCGGCCTGTGCGGCAAGGCCAGCCTGGACGCGGTGCGCACCACCGCGCCGTGGAGCGTCGCCGGGGACGGGCTGCGCCTCACCCCCGCGCTGCTCTCCGCGCTGCCCGACCGGCTGCGGGCCGCCCAGAAGGTCTTCGACAGCACCGGCGGACTGCACGCGGCCGGGCTGTTCGACTCCGACGGGCGGCTGCTCTGCCTGCGCGAGGACGTGGGCCGGCACAACGCCGTGGACAAGGTGGTCGGCCACGCCCTGCGCGAGGGGCTGCTGCCGGCCCGCGGCACGGTGCTGATGGTCAGCGGCCGGGCCTCCTTCGAGCTGGTGCAGAAGGCGGTGATGGCCGGCATCCCGGTGCTCGCGGCGGTCTCCGCGCCGTCCTCGCTGGCGGTGGAGCTGGCCGAGGAGAGCGGACTGACCCTGGTCGGCTTCCTGCGCGGCGACTCGATGAACGTCTACACCCGTACGGACCGCGTCGACACCACCAGCACCGACACCACCCACGCCGACGGCACCGACGGCACCGGCACCGGGGCCGAGTAGCCGATGCTCTTCCGCCAGCTCGAGTACCTCGTGGCGCTCGCCCGCGAGCGCCACTTCGCCCGCGCCGCCCAGGCCTGCCACGTCTCCCAGCCCGCCCTCTCCGAGGCCCTGCGCAAGCTGGAGGACGAGCTGGCGGTGACACTGGTGCGACGCGGCCGCAGCTACGAGGGCCTGACCCCCGAGGGCGAGCGGATCGTGCTCCGGGCGCAGCGCATCCTGGCCGACCGGGACGCCCTGCGGGACGAGGTGGACGCGCTGCGCACCGGCCTGGCCGGCCGGCTGCGGATCGGTTCGGTGCCGACCGCCTCGGGTGCCGTCCCGCTGCTCACCGGACCGTTCTGCGCCGCGCACCCGCTGGCCTCCGTGGAGCTGTCCACCGATCTGCGGTCCGATGAACTCCTGCGCCAGGTACGGAACTTCGAGATCGACGCGGGCATCACCTACCTGCCCGGGCCGGGCACCGGCAGCACCGGCGGCACATCCGGCACCGGCAGCACCGGCGGCACCGGCGGCACGTCCGGCACCGGCGGCGCCGAGGGCATCGACGGCTTGCGGACGCTCCCGCTCTACGAGGAGCGGTACGTCCTGCTGACCGGCCCGGCCGACGAGCTGGCCCGGCACCCGCGGGCGACCTGGGCGGAGGCCTCCCGGCTGCCGTTGTGCCTGCTGGAACCGGGCATGCAGGGCCGCCGAGTGCTGGACGGGGTGTTCGCGGGCCTGGGGCTGGCGCCGGCGCCGAGCGTCGAGACCGATTCGGTGGCCTCGCTGTTCGCCCACGTCCGCACCGGCCGCTGGGCGAGCATCGTGCCGTACGCCTGGCTGCACGTGTTCGGCGTGCCGCGCGGGATGCGGGCCGTCCCGCTGGCGGAGCCGGTGCACAGCGCGCCGATCGGGCTGGTGACCGCCGCCCGGGAGCCCGGCTCGGTGATGGCCCGCGCGCTGCTGGAGGTCGCCCGGCGCACGGACGTCGCCGCCGTCCTCGACACCCTGCCGGAGGCCTGACCCGCCCGGCAGGAGGAACATCCTGCCCCGGCCGCCGCGGAAGGCTCGACGCGCGGCCCCCGGCCGCCCGACGTAGCCTCGACCCGACGCCGGGTGTCCGACCCCGTGCGCCCTCCCGCGCGACGGAAGGCGAGTGCCGTGACCACCTCCGACGACGAAGTGACGGCCACCCCGCCGGAGGGGCGACAGGGGCCGGGGGCACCGGAGGACGTCGGCCCGTCCCCCGCCGGGGCGCCCCACGTCCGGCCGTACCACCACCCGGCCGCCGGCTGGGGCGCCGCCAAGAGCGTCACCCGCTTCCTGGTCCGCGAGGGCGCCTACCTGGACGGGCCGCGCGCGGTGATGCGGATGAACCACGAGAACGGCGGCTTCGACTGCCCCGGCTGCGCCTGGCCCGACGACACCAAGGGCCTGCACCTGGACATCTGCGAGAACGGCATCAAGCACGTCACCTGGGAGATGACCCGCAAGCGGGTCGGCCGGGAGTTCTTCGCCGCCCACTCGGTGACCGAGCTGTCCGGGTGGAGCGACTTCGCGCTGGAGGACCAGGGCCGGCTCACCGAGCCGATGGTCTACGACCCGGCCACCGACCACTACGTCCCGATCGGCTGGAAGGACGCCTTCGCGCTGGTCGGCCACACCCTGCGCGGGCTGGACGATCCGAACCGGGCCGCGTTCTACACCTCCGGCCGGCTCGGCAACGAGGCGACCTTCCTCTACCAGCTGCTGGCCCGCGAGCTGGGCACCAACAACCTGCCCGACTGCTCCAACATGTGCCACGAGGCGAGCGGCCGGGCCCTGCAGGCGGCGCTCGGCACCGGGAAGGGGACGGTCGACCTCAAGGACTGGGAGGTCACCGACGCGCTGTTCATCCTGGGCGTCAACGCGGCCTCCAACGCGCCCCGGATGCTCACCTCGCTCGCCGAGGCGTACCAGCGCGGCGCGCAGATCGTGCACGTCAACCCGCTGGTCGAGGCGGCGGCGACCCGCACGATCATCCCGCACGACTTCACCGACATGGCGCTGAACCGGGCCACCCGCACCAGCACCCTGAACCTCCAGCCGCGGATCGGCGGGGACATGGCGCTGCTGCGCGGCATGGCGAAGGCGGTCCTGGAGCAGTCCGCGACCGACGAGCGGGCGCTGGACCGGCTGTTCATCGACCGCCACACCGCCGGTTTCGAGGCCTACCGGGACCTCTGCGCGGCCACGCCCTGGGCGGAGATCGAGCGCCAGAGCGGGCTGGACCGGGCGGACGTCCTCAAGGCGGCGCGGGTCTACCGGGAGGCCGACCGCTCGATCTTCAGCTGGTGCCTGGGCGTCACCCAGCACGAGCACGGGGTGGACACCGTCCGGGAGATCGTCAACCTCCTGCTGCTGCGCGGCAACCTGGGCCGTGAGGGGGCCGGGCCCTCGCCGGTGCGCGGGCACAGCAACGTCCAGGGCAACCGCACCTGCGGCATCGACCACCGGCCCGCCCCCGCGTTCCTGGACCGGCTCGCCGAGGTGTGCGGGATCGAGCCGCCGCGGGAGCACGGGCTGGACACCGTCGGCACGATCGAGGCGATGCGGCGCGGCGACATCACGGTGTTCGTCGGCATGGGCGGCAACTTCGCGCTCGCCGCGCCGGACACCCCGTACACCTACCGGGCCCTGGAGTCCTGCGAGTTGACCGTCCAGGTGAGCACCAAGCTGAACCGCAGCCACCTGGTGCACGGGCGGCGGGCGCTGATCCTGCCGTGCCTGGGCCGGACCGAGAAGGACCACCAGCGGGCCGGGGTGCAGTCCACCTCGGTCGAGGACTCGATGAGCATGGTGCACCTGTCGGTCGGCATGAAGCGCCCGGCCTCGCCGCACCTGCTCTCCGAGCCGGCGATCGTCGCCGGGATCGCCCGCGCGGCGCTGCCGGACAGCGCCACCCCGTGGGAGTGGTACATCGAGGACTACGACCGGATCCGCGACACCATGGCCCGGGTACTGGACGGCTTCGAGGACTTCAACCGCCGGGTGCGGCTGCCGCTGGGTTTCCGGATCAAGCAGCCGGCCCGCGAGCTGGTCTTCGACACCCCCTCCGGCCGGGCCGAGTTCTCCACCGCCGCGCTGCCCGACGTCGTCCCCGCGCCCGGCACCCTGGCGCTGGGCACGATGCGCTCGCACGACCAGTGGAACACCACCATCTACTCGGACGACGACCGCTACCGGGGGGTGCGGAACCTGCGCACCCTGGTGTTCATGAACCGGGACGACATGCGCGAGCGCGGCCTGGCCGAGTTCGACCGGGTGGACGTCACCAGCACCGCCCGGGACGGCAGCACCCGCTCGGTGCACGGCTACCTCGCCGTCCCGTACGACATCCCGCGCGGCTGCGCGGCTGGCTACATGCCGGAGCTGAACGTGCTGTGCGCGATCGGCGACTACAGCACCCAGAGCGACCAGCCGATCATGAAGCACCTGAAGGTGACGGTCGAGAAGGCCGACCAAAGGTAAAGGTTTAACCAAGTACGCAAGTATCGCCTCCGAGCGGGACTAAGCTCTGACGAGTTGGGGTGAACCGGCGGTCGCGTTCCGCGGGCCGGTGAACTCCTTGCCGCGTCGATGACACGCACCACGGGGTGCGCCGGCCGGGAGGAGGCGAGAGACATGGATTGCAGTAGTCCGGGCCACAGTTGCCCCTACCCCCGCTTGCCCTCGTACACCTCCGGCATGCGGTAACACCTTTCCCTGCACCACGTCCTGACGGTCCGTCAGCGTTTCCGCGACCGATCCGTCAGCCACGACGACACGTCGTTTCCGCACGCGGCTCCGCCATGCCCGCACACCCTCGTCCGGGCCGCGCCGCCGCGCGCCGATGCGCCGTGCCCGCCCGCAGGGAGCGGTGCCGCCTGCCTCCGACCCGCCCCGCCCCGCCGGGGCCCGGGAGGAAACCCCATGACCACGCACGCCACCCGCACCACCCTCGACCCCACGGTGCCGCAGCCGCGCCCGGCCGTCCTGGACGACGCCCACCTCGGCGACATCAAGGGCGCGCTCGGCACCATCCGGCTCGACGACACCACCCCCCGCCACGGCCTGTCGGCCCGGCTGAAGACCCTGCTCGCGATCGTCGGGCCCGGCCTGATCGTGATGGTCGGCGACAACGACGCCGGCGCCTTCTCCACCTACGGGCAGGCCGGGCAGAACTACGGCACCCAACTGCTGTGGACGCTGCTGATGCTCGTCCCGGTGCTCTACGTCAACCAGGAGATGGTGCTGCGTCTCGGCGCCGTCACCGGGGTCGGGCACGCCCGGCTGATCCTGGAGCGCTTCGGGAAGTTCTGGGGCGCGTTCAGCGTGATCGACCTCTTCCTGCTGAACGCGCTGACCCTGGTCACGGAGTTCATCGGGGTCACCCTCGCGGCCGGGTACCTGGGCCTGCCGAAGGCCGCCTCGGTGGTGCTGGCGGCCGGGATCATCATCGCCTCGGCCTTCACCGGCTCGTTCCGGCGCTTCGAGCGGGTGGCCATCACCCTGTGCATCGGCTCGCTGCTGCTGGTGCCGATCTACTTCATGGTCCACCCGAAGACCTCGCAGATGGCGCACGACTTCGTGGTGCCCGCGATGCCCGGCGGCGCCGGCCAACTGGCCGCCGTGATGCTGGTCATCGTCTCCATCGTCGGCACCACCGTGGCGCCCTGGCAGCTGTTCTTCCAGCAGTCGTACGTCATCGACAAGCGGATCACCCCGCGCTTCATGACGTACGAGAAGGCCGACCTGTGGATCGGCATAGCGATCGTGATCGTCGGCGCCGCCGCCATGATGGGCCTCACGGCCGCCGCCTTCGCGGGCACCGACGGCTTCGGCCAGTTCTCCGACGCGGCCGCCGTCGCCCGGGGCATCGAGGACAAGGCCGGGCGCCTGGCCGGTGTGCTGTTCGCCATCGCGCTGCTGGACGCCTCGATCATCGGCGCCTTCGCGGTGTCGCTGTCCACCGCGTACGCGATCGGCGACGTGTTCGGCATGAAGCACTCGCTGCACCGCGGAGTGAAGGGCGCCAAGGGCTTCTACGGGATCTACGCGGGCCTGGTGGTCGCGGCGGCGGCGATCACCCTGCTCTCCACCGACTACACCCAGGGCCTGATGACCCAGTTCGTCCAGGTGCTGGCCGGGGTGCTGCTGCCCTCCGCGACCGTCTTCCTGCTGCTGCTCTGCAACGACAAGGCCGTCCTCGGCCCCTGGGTGAACGGTCCGAGGACCAACGCCTTCACCTCGGCGGTGGTCGGCGTCCTGGTGATGCTCTCGCTGATCCTCACCGCCGCCGTGGTCTGGCCGGACATCAGCTCCGACGCGATCCTGTGGATCATGGCCGGCTGCGGCGTCGCCGGGGTGCTCGTCGCCGGGTACTCCTTCACCTCCGGGCGCCGCGGCACCAAGGAGGACCCCATCGACCGCACCGGCCGGGAGGACTGGCGGATGCCCCCGCTGGAGACCCTCGACAAGCCGGTGCTGTCCACCGCCCGCAAGGTCGGCATGGGCGCCCTGCGCGCCTACCTGCTGATCGCGATGGCCATGGTCGTCGTCAAGATCGTCCAGACCGCGCTCAGCCACTGAGCCACCGACCCGTCACGGAGGTGACCTGCCATGACCATCGTCGCCGCTTTCCTGCCCACCCACCCGTCCACCGACCGGGGCCGACTGCGCTCCACCCTCGCCACCCTCGGCCGACGCCTGGCGGCGAGTCCCCTGGACAACAGCGTCCTCCGGGCCGCTCCGGCTGCGGCCGCCGGCCCGACGGGCGGCGGCCGGGGCGGGCTGCGGGCCCACTGGCGGACCGTCACCGCCCCGGACGGGGCCACCCGGCTGGAGGCCGTCTGGCACCCCGGGCGCTGAGCCCCGGTACGGACCGGGGGCCGGGGGACCGGGGGCTGGGGGACCGGGGGCTGGGGGACCGGGGGCTGGGGGACCGGGGGCTGGGGGACCGGGGGACCCGCCGTCGATCCCCCGGTCCGCACCGGCCACACCGGCCCCGGCCCCGGCCCGACCACCCGATCACCCGACCACCCGATCACCCGTCCGCACCGACCCGTCCACCACCCCCGAAGGAGCCCGACCGCCATGGCCCTGCGCTACCCCAGGATCGACGCCCTGTTCTCGGACCGCCCCGTGACCGCCCCGGCCCGGCGGCCGACCCCGGTCCCGGCACCCGCGCCCGGCCTGGTGGTGGACACCGCCCAGCGCACCGTCACCGTCGAGGGCCGCCCGGTCACCATGCCGTACCTGGAGTTCGAACTGCTCGCCCACCTGGTCGGCAACCCCCTGCGGGTGCACTCCCGGCGCCAGCTGATGGAGAACGTCTGGGGCCGGCCGGACACCGGGGACTCCCGCACCGTCGCCACCCACATCGCCCGGATCCGGCGCAAGCTCGGCCCCGGGCACCGGGAGGCGATCGCCACCGTCCGCCAGATCGGCTACAAGTACGACCCCCGGCTGGCCCGCACCGCCTGACCCTCCCCCACCCCGCCGAGGAACCACGACACCCGTCGAAGGAGGACCCCCGCGATGACCCGAACCGTCCTGTTCCCCCGGACCGGCAGAGGGGCCGCGCTGTGCGGCGTCCTGCTGCTGATCACCGCCGAGGGCCTCGCCGTCGGCCTCGCGCCCCACCCGCTGCGGCTCTTCCTGTCCGGCGCGCTCGTCGGCGCCTCGGTCGCCGGGCTGCTGCTCGCCCTGCTGCTGGCCGGCAGCCGGCGGCGGGCGGGCACGGCCGCGCTGCTGCGCGGGGCCGGGGCGACCGGCGAGGCCGGGGCGGCGGACGACTCCACCCAGTGGTTCAGCGCCCGCTCGCTGGACGGCTTCCCGATGGAACAGGTCCGCCCACTGCTGCTCTCCCCCGGCGCGCCCGGCCTGAGCCGGCTCTACACCGCCTGGATGTTCGCCACCCAGGGCCAGGACCCGCGATGGATCGCCCGGCACCTGGAACTGCCCGCCCGCACCGCCCGGCTGCTGGTCACCGCGGCCCGCCGGCACACCGGGGCCGCTCCCGCCCGCTGACCGGGGGACGGGCCCCGGGCCGGTACGGCCCGCGGGACGGGTTTGCGTACGGACGTCCCGAGGGAGCAGACTGCCCGGGTTTGCGCCGGAGGTACCGCCATGACCCTGCCGAAGCCCGCCCCGGGCCGGTCCCGGAGCCCGCTGCCGGGCCTCTCCCGGGGCTCGCTGCCGGGCCTGTCCCGGGGCTCACTGCCGGGCCTGTCCCGGGGCTCGCTGTCCGCCCGGACGGCGAACCGCCTCGGCGGGCGGGTGTGGGTGGACCTGGTCGTCGCGGCCGCCGTCCTGGTGCTGCTCTACGCCGTGCTGCGGCTCGGCCAGGGCGGCCCCGTCCGCTTCTCCACCGCCCGGGACGCGGCCGTCGACACCGACCCGGCCCGGCTGCCGTACGACGCGGCGCGCTCCCTGCTGCGGATGTTCGCCGCGCTCGCCGTCTCGATCGTGTTCACCTTCGGCTACGCGTACGCCGCCGCCCGCAGCCGCCGGCTGGAGCGGGTGCTGATCCCGGCGCTGGACATCCTCCAGTCGGTGCCGGTGCTCGCCTTCCTGAGCGTGGCGGTCTCCGGCTTCCTCGCGCTCTTCCCCGGCTCGGGGCTGGGCCTCGAGTGCGCCGCCGTGTTCGCCATCTTCACCTCCCAGGCCTGGAACATGACCTTCGCCTTCTACCAGGCGCTGGTCTCGCTGCCGCGCGAACTCGACGAGCTGTCGCGCTCGTTCGGGTTCAGCCGGTGGACCAGGTTCTGGAAGGTCGAACTGCCCTCCGGCATGATCGGCCTGGTCTGGAACGGCATGCTCGGCTTCGGCGGCGGCTGGTTCTTCCTGGTCGCCTCCGAGGCGATCACCGTGGACGGCCAGCGGTACGCCCTGCCCGGGGTCGGCTCGTACGCGGGCGCGGCCATCGCCGCCGGGGACCTCGGCCGGGTCGGCTGGGCGATCGCGACCATGGTGGTGCTGGTGGTCGGCGTCAACTTCCTGTTCTGGCGCCCGCTCACCGCCTGGGCCGAGCGGTTCAAGAACGAGCAGTCCGAGGCCACCGAGGTGCAGCGCTCGGTCGTGCTGGACCTGCTGCGCCGCTCCCGCCTGCCCGCCGCGCTCGGCGGGGCGCTGCGCCCCGCCGCCCGGGCACTGAACCGGGCCGGGCGGGTGTTCGGCACCGCCGACCGGCCGC
>NZ_JBEZUT010000204.1:0-15570 GCF_040636595.1 Kitasatospora sp. NPDC036755 | reverse complement strand
GCCCGGGTGGAGGACCTGGTCGCGCTCAAGCCGCTGGTCGGCGCGCTGCCGGAGCGCGAGCGGCTGATCCTGTCGATGCGCTTCTGCGAGGACCTCACCCAGTCGCAGATCGGCGCCCGCCTGGGGCTGTCCCAGATGCACGTCTCCCGCCTGCTCTCCCGCACCCTGCGGCGCCTGCGCGAGGGCCTGGAGGAGGACTGAGGGGCCGGGGGGCGACCCCGCCGCTTGGCCGCGGGACGGTGTCTACGTAAGGTCGGAGGGCACGGACATGGAGGGGACGACGATGATGCCATCCGACAACGACCAGCGGGACCTCGTAGCGGCGGCCTCCCCGTACCGAGCGGAGCTGGCGGTGCGCACCCGCCCCGCGGCCCGCGGCGCGGTGGTCTGCGCCCTGGCGGGCGACCTCGACATCGAGACCCTCGCCCCCGCGGCCGACACGCTCACCGCCCTGGTCGCGCAGCGGCCCGGCGCGGTGGTGATCGACCTCGCCGGGGTGGGCTTCTGCGACTCCTCCGGGCTGAACCTCCTGCTCAAGACCCGCCTCGCGGCGGGGGAGGAGGGCGTGGAACTGCGCCTGGCCGCGGTGCCGCCCACGGTGATGCGGGTCCTCGAACTGACCGGCACCCACGCGGTGTTCTCCATCCACGCCTCGGCCGAGGAGGCCCTGGCGGCCTGAGCCGCCCCGCCCCGCGGGCGCGGCCCCGCGGGTGCGCGCCGGGGCGCGTGTCCGGGCGCGTATCGCGGGCGAGCCGCGCACCGGGCGCCGGGGAAGGCATAATCCCGGGAGCGCCGGGAAACCGACCATGCGAACCGCCGTCGATCCGAAAGGGTGCCCTCACATGACGATGAGCCGGGGAACCCTGGACGGAGACCCGCACCGCGCCGGGCCGGCCCTGCCGCCCGGCGGCCAGCGCAGACGGCTGCCCCTGGCCGGGATCCCCAAGCCGGTCGCCCGGGCCCGGGCCTTCACCACCGAGGCCGTCGGCGACTGGTACCCGCCCGCCGCGGCGCCCGGTGCCCACGAGGGCGTCGGCGCGGACGTCGTGCTGCTGGTGGCCGAACTGGTGGCCAACGCCATGCTGCACGGCGACGGACCGCTGGAACTCGTCCTGGACGCCACCGGGCAGCGCCTGCGGGTGGAGGTCAGCGACCGCAGCCAGGCGATGCCCGCGCTGCGCCTGCCGCACGAGCCGACCCTGCCCGGCGGCCACGGCCTGTTCATCGTGCAGCGCACCGCCGACCGCTGGGGCGCCGAACCGCACGGCCAGGGCAAGACGATCTGGGCCGAGTTCGACGCCCACCGGCTGTCCCGCGGCTGACCGGCGGCCGTCCCGGGGCCCGCGCCGGCCCCACACGCCGGCCCCACACGCCGGCCGGCCGCCGCCCCGGGCGGGACGGCGGCCGGCGGCCGGTCGCTCAGAGGATGCGGCCGCTGTAGAACGGGCCGTAGTAGAGCGCGTACCGGTCCTGGAACCCGGGCTCCACCTCCAGCACGTCGCGGTCGAGGTCGGGGCCGGCCTTGATCTCCTCCCTGCTCCGGTCCACGTACACCTTCCGCTCCGCGATCTCCACGCGGGAGACGGTGCCGGCCGGCAGCAGCACCCGCTTCCCGAAGATCCAGGGGCCGGTGTCGACGACCAGGTACTGCGCCCCCACCTCCTCGGACAGCTTGTCGACCTTGCCGATGGGGCCGTCCTCCGCCTCCACGTGGAACCCGATGAGGTCGGTGCCGGCGCGGTGGCCGCTGGCGTCACGGAACTCCCAGATGCCGGTGTTCCCGCTCATGCGCATCTCCCTTCCCTGGTACGGGCCGGCGAGGTGCCGGCCCGGCGCGGACGCGCGATGACCGGCTGCCCCGCCCCGCCGCATCCATGCCGCCCGGCCGCCGGACGGCCCGCCGGCGCGGCACTCCGGCACCGGCCGCCGTCCGGCCGCCGCCGACAGGAATGGCCGCGCCCCACCGGGAAAAACGAGCTGCCGGCGGGCGTCGCCGTACCCGGGCGCCCGCCGGCCGCACCCGGGAGAAGGGAAGACCGACAGATGTGGTGGAGCCTGCTACGCCTGGCACTCGCGAGCGCCGGGGCGGTGCTCTTCGCGTACGGCCTGGACCGGATCGCGCAGTTCGCGGTACGGCGCCTGGCCGCCCGCGCGGGCACCGCCGGCATACCCCTGCTGGTGCGCCGCTGCCGGCTCCCGCTGCTGGCGCTGACGGCCTGCCTGCTCCTGCTCGCGGCCCTGCCCTGGATCGCCGCGCCGCCGGACGCCCGCGACGGGCTGCGCCACCTGGCGGTGATCCTCGCCATCGCCGCCGGCGGCTGGCTGTGCGCCCGGGTGGTGGCGCTGGTCGTGGACAGCACCCTGCGGCTCGCCGTGCACCGACGCGACCCGGCCTGGGCCGGGCGCGCCCGCACCCAGGCCGACCTGCTCGGCCGGATCGTCCAGGCGGTCGTCGCCGTGGTGACGCTGGGCGCGGTCCTGATGACCTTCCCGGCCGTGCGCGGCGTCGGCACCAGCCTGCTCGCCTCCGCCGGGCTGGTCGGCGTGGTGGCGGGCGTGGCGGCCCAGAGCACCCTGGCCAACGTCTTCGCCGGCGTCCAGATGGCCTTCGGCGACCTCGCCCGGATCGGGGACGTGGTCGTGGTCGGCGGCGAGTGGGGCACCGTCGAGGAGATCACCCTGACCGCCGTGGTGATCGCGACCTGGGACCAGCGGCGCCTGGTGATGCCCATGTCGTACTTCGTCGGCCGCCCGTTCGAGAACTGGTCCCGCCGCTCCAGCCGGATCACCGGCACCGCGCTGCTCCACCTCGACCACCACGCCCCGGTCGCCGAGCTGCGCAAGGAGTTCGACGCCTTCCTCGCCGGGAACCGGCTGTGGGACGGCGAGGGCAGCGCCCTCCAGGTGGTCGACACCACCCCCACCACCATCGTGGTCCGGGTGCTGGCCACGGCGGCGGACGGCGCCGACGCCTTCGAGCTCCGCTGCCAGCTGCGCGAGCACCTCATCGGCTACCTGCGCGACCACCACCCGTACGCCCTGCCCCGGCTGCCCGTGGCCCCGGCCCCCGGCTCGCACCCGGACACCGGGGCGTTCCCGGACACCGGGGCCGTCACCGACCAGCAGCCCGCGCCACCCGCGCCGCCCGCGCCACGCGCGCCGGGCAGGTGACCGGGGGCCGTCACCGGCCGCCCTCCCCGCCCCCGTCCTTCCCGCGCTCCTCCTTCGGCCCGTCCGGCTCCCCGGGCTCCCCGGGCTCCCCGGGCTCCCCGGGCTCCCCGGCCGGTGACGGCTCCCCGTGGAAGGAGACGTCGACCCGCTGCTCGGGCCGGCGCTCCTCCTGCCGGGCGACCGAGGACAGCACCGCCACGTCCGCCTCCGTCAGCGGCGGCTGCAGCAGGCTGCGCGGCCACAGCCGCCGGGCCAGCACCACGTTGGTCTCGGCCGCGTACACGGTGACCTGCGCCGCCAGGTAGAGCCAGGACAGCAGCCCGATCACCGTCGCGAAGAACCCGTAGACCTGGCTCGCGTGCCGCAGCGCGTGGGCGACCAGCAGCGACCCGCCCGCCTGCAGGGCCGTGAACAGCGGCCCGGCCAGCACGCAGCCCGGCCACAGCAGCCGCAGCGGCACCTCGCGCGGGGTGAGCACCCGGAAGCACGCCAGGCACAGGGCCGTGTTCACCAGCGCCGAGACGACCAGGCCCCCGACCCGGGCGGCCGGCCCGGCCAGCGCGCCGGCGACCAGCGAGGCGGCGGCGGTGGCCAGCGCCAGCCCGACGCCCAGCACCACGAACAGCAGCCCGCAGCGCGCCAGCCGCGGCCAGTAGCCGGGCCGCTGCACGCCCGGCACGTTCCAGACCTCGGCCATGGCGTGCTGCAGCACCTGCGCGATGCCCAGCGCGCCGTACAGCAGCCCGAGCACGCCGATCAGCAGCGCCAGGCCACTGCCCCGCAGCGAGTGGACGTTCTGGCGCAGCTGGTCGCCGATGATCGGGAAGTCCGCGAGCGCGGAGTCGAGCACCGCGCGCTGCGCCCCGGGGTGGCCGTGCAGGACGAAGCCGAGGGCGGTGCTGAGCAGGAGCAGCAGCGGGATCAGGGCGACGAAGCCGTAGTAGGTGATCAGGGCGGACAGCAGCCCGCCCCGGTCGTCCCCGTACTTGCGCACGACGCCGATCACCAGGCCGGGGGCCCGGTGGCGCTGCTGGAAGCGGTCCACGGCCCGCAGGCCCCGTTCGATGGGATTCACGCCGCGCGTCTGCCCGGGGTGCGCGGGTGCGACACCCCGGTCGCGGCATCCGGGTGACGGGTGGGGTTCCTGACGGCCGGTCCGGCGCTGCCGACGCGTCGACTGCTTGATCAACTGGCGTCAAGTTGTCTGTACAGCTCGGAGTCAATTGTCGGCCACCGGACCGTCATCGGACACGACGGCCGCGTCCACCTCGGTCTCGTACACATAACGGGTCCGGTCCGAACCGCGCGGCCGGCCCCCCGTACCGAAGCCCGGTAGCGAACACCCGCGGTCCGTCAGCGAGGAGCCCCACCCCCATGAGTCCCAAGCCCGAACTGTCGCGCCGCAGCGTCCTCGGCGGAGCGGCGGCGGCCGCGGTGCTGTCCGCCCTCCCGATCAGCGTCCAGCAGGCGCTCGCCGCACCGGCCCGGCCCGGACGGCTGGCGGACATCCAGCACGTCGTGGTGTTCATGCAGGAGAACCGCGCCTTCGACCACTACTTCGGCACCCTGGCGGGCGTGCGCGGCTTCGGCGACCGCACCGCCGTGCGCGGCGTCGACGGCCGCTCGGTGTTCCACCAGCCCGACCCCGGCCGCAAGGAGGGCTACCTGCTGCCCTTCGCGATGAACGCCGCCCACACCAGCGCCTACCAGCAGGGCGCGCCGTCCTTCGGCTACGGCGACTCCATGAACGCCTGGAACGACGGCCGCGCCGACGGCTCCGTCACCCGCCGCTCCTCCGGCTGGCTCGGCCAGGGCTACTACGAGTCCGCCGACATGCCCTTCTACCACGCCCTCGCCTCGGTGTTCACGGTCTGCGACGCCTACTACGCCTCCGTGCAGTGCAACACCAACACCAACCGCGACCACCTGATGACCGGCACCAGCGGCGGCACCGTGCGGGACACCCCGGTGACCGACAACACCGAGATCCCCGGCGGCTACGAGTGGACCACCTACGCCGAGCGCCTGGAGAAGGCCGGCGTCAGCTGGAGGACCTACCAGGCCATCGACAACTTCGACGACAACGCCCTCGCCTGGTTCGCCCCCTTCGTCAAGGCCAAGCCCGGCGAGCCGCTGTACGAGCGCGGCATGCGCGCCGTCGGCGACCCGGCCAAGAAGAACGACCCCTTCGCCATGGGCGACGCCCTGGTCGAGGCCTTCACCGCCGACGTCCAGGCCGACCGCCTCCCGCAGGTCTCCTGGATCGTCGCCCCCGCCGCCCTGTCCGAGCACGCCAACTACGCGCCGCCGAACGGCGAACACCTCACCTCCCGGCTGCTGTCCGCGCTCGCCGCCAAGCCCGAGGTCTTCCAGAAGACCGTCTTCATCCTCAACTACGACGAGCACGGCGGCTTCTTCGACCACCACCTGCCGCCCGTCCCGCCGCTGGCCGACGGCCGCGGCAAGTCCAACGTCCCCGTCGACGGCGAGGTCGTCGTCCGCGTCTCCAAGGGCTCCTCCACCTACCACCGGGTGGTCGGCCAGGACGGCAGGTACCGGGTCAGGGCCGCCGACGGCGCCCTCACCTGGTCCGACACCCTGCCCGCCGGCGAGACCCTCGTCTCCGGCCCCTACCCGATGGGCCTGGGCGTACGGGTGCCGATGGTCGTCGTCTCGCCCTGGACCCGCGGCGGCGTCGTCGACTCCACCGTCTACGACCACACCTCCGTCCTGCGCTTCCTGGAACAGCGCTTCGGCGTCCAGGAACCCAACATCAGCCCCTGGCGGCGCGCCGTCTGCGGCGACCTGACGAACGTCTTCGACTTCTCCGGCCGCAACCCCGCCTGGCCGCAACTGCCCGACACCAGCGGCAACCGCCAGAAGGTCGTCGACACCGGCAAGCTCCCCGCCCCCACCGTGCCCAGCCCCCAGACCTTCCCCCAGCAGCAGCGCGGCACCCGCTCCTCCCGCCCCGCCCCCTACAACCTGCTGGTCAAGCCCCGCCTCAAGGGCGACGAACTCACCCTCGACTTCGTCAACCAGGGCCGCCAGGGCGCCGTCCTCGCCGTCTACCCCGCCCCCGGCGAGGCCCCCAGGCACTACACCGTCGCCGCCAGGAGCCGCCTGTCCGACGTCTGGAAGGTCGGCCCCGCCGGCTACGACCTGCGCGTCCACGGCCCCGACGGCGCCCTGTGGCACCTGCGCGGCGACACGAACTCCGCGTACGAGATCTCGCTCTCCGAGGAGGGCGGCGGCAAGGTGCTGGAGGTCGACGTCATCAACCGCTCCCGCACCGCCCGGACCTTCCTGGTCGGCGACCTCGCCTACGGCGACGGCCTGCGCGAGGTCCGGGTGGCCGCCGGCGACGACCGCACCGTCAACCTCAAGGTCGGCCCCGAAGGCTGGTACGACGTCGCCGTCGGCGTCCAGGACGACCTCGGCTTCCGCCGCCGCATCGCCGGGCGCTTCCCCTGGGACGACCGCACCGTCACCGACCCCGCCCTCGGCCTGGCCGACCCGCTCACCGTCGACCTCGCCCTCGGCGCCGCCTCCACCACCATCGACGAACCCGTCCTGCTGCCCGGCCGCCCCGCCACGATCACCGCCACCCTCACCGCCACCACCGCCCTCACCCGCCTGGAAGCCCAGCCCCTGCTGCCGCCCGGCTGGAGCGCGACCGCCGTCACCGCCGCCCCCGACAAGCTCGCCGCCGGCGCCAGGGCCACCGCCGTCTGGCAGGTCACCCCGCCCGCCAGGCTGCCCGCCACCGCCACCCACCGCCTGCTCGTCACCGCCCGCGCCCAGGCCGACGGCCGCTACGCCGTCGCCGACGGCGAACTCGCCGCCCGCCCCGCCCCGCTGATGACCGGCCACCTCCTCGACGAGGACTTCGAATCCCTCGCCGACACCCTCAAGCCCGAATCCGGCCTGCTCGGCTGGACCGCCCAGGCCCCCAAGGGCTGGACGGTCGTCAACGCCCCCGCCATGCCCCAGGGCACCACCCGCCTCCAGGGCTGGACCTTCCACACCAAGCGCGAATGGGCCGCCCTCGGCGCCCAGGACCGCGGCAACTTCACCCGCGCCCTCGGCGTCGTCGCCGTCGCCGACCCCGACGACTGGGACGACACCGGCTCGCCCTCCCGCAAGGGCGTCTTCGACTCCACCCTGGTCTCACCCGCCGTCACCGTCCCGGCCGGCACCGACACCCTCCACCTCGCCTTCGACTCCCACTACCGCCAGGAAGCCCCGCAGAAGGCCACCGTCACCGCCGTCTTCGACAGCGGCACCGAGACCCGCCTGCTCACCTACGGCCCCGACGCCACCGGCACCGACAACGCCGGCAAGGACGCCCAGAACACCGGCATCACCCGCAGCTTCGCCGTCCCCGCCGGAGCCCGCACCGTCACCCTCAAGTTCCGCATGTACGACGCCGGCAACAACTGGTACTGGGCCGTCGACCACATCCGCCTCGACACCCGCCCCGTCACCGGCTGACCCCCGCCGCCCCACCGGGCCCGCCCGCGCCACCACGCCGGGCGGGCCCGACCCGTACCTCCCCGGTCCGCGCCTGCCGGGCCGGAGCGAGCAAGTTCGAGCAAGTCCATGGTGCGAGCGGCGACTTGTGCGGCAAGATCGTTCAAGGCGATCGACTCCGACCTGCCAGGAGGCCACCATGGCACTGCACAAGCTCGGACAGGACCCCAACAGCCCCGAAGGCAAGTCCCCGACGGTCTACTTCGACGACGCGACGGGCAACTACGTCCTCCAGGGCTGGAAGGTGCTCGACTCGGAACGTCTCGCACAGATGGACATCCCCGGGAACGAGACGGTGATCGAATTCCCCAGGCGCATGATGCAGTTCTTCCCGGAGGTGAACGGTGGCGGCGGTCCCATCGCTTGAGGAGCTGCTGCGGACCTGTACCCGCTCGGCTCTCCATCTGGAGATGCGCGACGGATACATGCGGGACGACCCGCTGTTCCTCCGCTGGCTCAGCGGACAGCGCGACGACCCTGCCGACCGCCCGTCATGGTGGAGCCCCTGGTTGCAGCTCATCGAGGAGACCACGAGCCGCGGCGTCGAGGTGCTGCGCGCGCGGGTCGTCTCGGAACCGGTGAGCGAGTACATCCGGTTCGAGCACGAGATCACGTTCCGGAACGTCGCCTCCGGTGAGCAGGTCAGGTGGCTTCCCCGTCGGCAGGCGACCGGCCTGGCACTTCCGGGCAACGACTTCTGGTTGATCGACGGAGAGCTTCTCCTGGTTCATCACTTCAGCGGCGACGGCGACTTCGTGGACGACGAGGTCACCACTGATGCGCGGACCGTGAAGCTCTGCACCTCCGCTTTCGAGGCCGTCTGGGAACGAGCGGTCCCGCACGAGGACTTCCGGCTGCGCTGATCGTGGCCGCGTCGTCCAGCGTTCAGCAAGCCAAGCAGGCCATCCGTACGATCGCGTGATCGCCACCTGCGCCGTCAGCCGCATCCCCTACACCTGGATTCGTCAGACCGAGCCGGGCGGGATCGTCCTCACGACGGTCGGTTCCTGGGGCTACGGAACCGGCCTGGCCAAGGTCGTCGTCAACGGCGACGGCACCGCCGAGGGCCGCATCGTCGACCGGTCCTCGTTCATGCAGGCCCGGTCCCAGGCCGCCGTGCCGATTGCCGGTGATCTGTCCGCCCGCACCGCCTACCCCGACAGCGAGCGGCCCGCCGAGGTGCCGCCGACGATCCTCGGCGAGTGGATGCCGGCCTTCATCGCCCAGCTGGCTTCCCCCGGCGCTCAGTTCGTCCGGGCCACCACGGACGACGGCGCACAGCTTCTCTATCTCTTCGACCCGGATCGCGAGTCCTTCGCCGAGTTCATCGCCGAAGGCGGAACGTGGATCGTCCGCCAGGGAGGCCCCCTCGCCCTGTGGGACGTCACCGAGCGTGCGCTCCTCGCCTGGCAGGCAGCCGGCAGCCCGGACACCACCGCCGTGCAGCTCCGGATCACCGAGAGGACTCACACGTACTGGATCGGGGACAACCCCGAACTCCGATGGGAACACCGCATCGTCTGAGCACCGCGCGCACCCCGGGCCGCCCCCAGTACCCTGGCACCGGCCCCAACGTGAGGAACACGAGGTTGGACGACGAGCCGCTGTCGGAATGGGCGGAGCGCCGTGACGCGAAGACCGGAGAACTTCGCGCCGTACCCATCACCCCTGAGCACGGACCCCGGGGCGCGCACCTGAACCCGGACGCGCCCAGGGCCATCGAACGGTGGAACGGACACATGTGGGAGTTCCACGCGGTGGCGGCCAACCGCGCAGAGGCTCAGCGCCTCCTGTTCCCCGGAGGCCAGGAGCCCCCGGTGACCGGCCCGGCCCCCAAGTTGCTCGGGCCAGGTGCCGGAAGGCACCGGAAGCCGCAGAAGCCCGGACCAGGGCCGGCCTGACTCTCACATTCACTCGCCTGGCAGGACCTCGGCGACTTCACCCGCGCCCTGGGCGTCGTCGCCGTCGCCGCCCCGACCACTGGGACGACACCGCCCGGCTGCTGGGCCCGTCCGAGCCCCCGCGCCGGGCGGGCCCGGGCCGCACCTACCCGGCCCGCACCTGCCCGAGACAGGTACAACTAACTACTCCACGACCACCAGGGGAGGAAGCCGAAGGTGACCGACACGACGACCCCCGCGGCCGACGCCGCCCGACTCCACGACCACTACCCCAGCCTCGACGAACTCACCACCACCGCGCACCAGTTGGCCGCCCGGCGAGCAGACCTGTGCCGGGTGCGCACCATCGGCACCTCCCGCGCCGGCCGGCCCCTGACCCTGCTCACCGTCGGCCACGGCCCGCACGACCTGCTCGTCGTCGCCGGCGCCCACGCCGACGAGTTCGCCGGCCGCGCCACCACCCTCCACCTCGCCCACCACGCCCTCACCCACCCGCACCCCGGCCTCACCTGGCACTTCCTGCTCTGCCTCGACCCCGACGGCGCCCACCTCGCCGACGGCAGCCGCACCGCCCGCACCCTGCGCGCCTACTACGACCACTACTTCCGCCCCGCCGCCGAGGACCAGCCCGAATGGGCCCCCGCCATCGACTCCGACCTCCCCGAGAGCCGCGCCCTCCTCGACCTCGTCGACGAACTGCGCCCCACCCTCCAGTTCTCCCTGCACAGCACCGACGTCGGCGGCACCTTCGTCCAGGCCACCAGCGACCCCACCGCCCTCGCCCACCCCTTCGCCCGCTCCGCCGCCCACCACGGCATCCCCGTCGAAACCGGCGCCTTCGACACCTTCCACCTGCACGAATCCGCCCCCGGCCTCTACCTCATGGCCCCCCACCACATCGACCACCAGGAGACCACCACCGGCATGCTCACCCCCGACCGGGACGGCGGCCACCGGACCGGCACCTGGTTCGCCCCGCAACGCCACGGCGGCGAGACCGTCCTGGTCGAAGTTCCCGCCTTCACCAGCGCCCACCTCGGCGACACCCGCCCCGCCGCCGACGTCCGCCGGTACCTGGGCACCTGCGCCGCCCGCCTGCGCCACCGCGCCACCCTCCTCACTGCACTCCTCGACGGCGCCCTGCCCCACGTGCGCAACCCCGACACCCCCCTGCTGCGTGCCGCCCGCACCCCGCTCGCCGCCCTGCACCAACTCGCCGACGAATGGGACCCGGAACTGCGCGGAGCGGACCTCCTGCGCACCCCGATCACCCGCGCCCGCCTCACCGGCATCGACCTGTGGGCCCACCGCGTCCCGGTCCGCGCCGCCGCCCTGCTGCGCCGCGCCGTCCGCGTCGCCGGCGCCCCGGCCGCCCGCGAGGCCGCCCGCCTCGACCACTTCCTGCGCGACTGGTGCGCCCAGTACCAGCAGCGCTTCGACCCCGTCTGGCTCCCCGTCGCCCACCAGGCCGCCCACCAGGCCACCACCGTCCGCACCGCCGTCGCCCTGCGCCACCCGACCCCCTGACCCCCAGGGGGACGAGGGCGGGGCATCACACCCCGCGGGCCGGCGGAGGCCACTGCGCAGGGCCTGCCTGGCTGCCCGCGTCCCGGGGGCGGGACGCGGGCGAGGGCTGACGGTTCGCCGTGGCCCTGGTGCCCCTGGCGTGCCGTCCGGCCTCGGCGCCGACGTGCGCCCGTGCCCGGCCGGCGGTCCGAACTGGCGTGCGGTGGTGTGTCGTTCGCGGTGTGCCGCCGCTTGTGCGTCCGCCCGCGTCCCGGAGGGCGGGACGCGGGCGGTGGTGCGGAGCTCAGCCGTGGCGGGCCGGGGCGGTGAAGCGGGGCAGGACCTCCTCGGCGAGCTCCTGGAGCAGTTCGTCGACCGGGCGGTCGTTGGGGCGCAGGTTGAAGGAGACGTGGGCGACGCCGAGTTCGGACATCAGCTCCAGGTGCTCGATCAGGGCGGTGCGCCCGGTGGCGAGGCCGAGCCGGATGGGGCGCGGCGCGGTGGCCGGGTCCTCGGCGAGGGTGAGGACCATCGGGGTCAGGTAGGGCTTGTCGCCGGCGAGGTCGCGCCACTGGCGCATCCGCAGGCGCAGCGCGTTCGGGTCGCGCGGGTAGTTGAGGGAGGCGTCGGCGTGCTCGGCGATCCACTCGGGCTTCTGCTGGGCGCCGCCGGCGACGGCGATCGGTATGCCCGTGGGGTGGACGGGCTTGGGCAGGACCTCCAGCTGCTGTTCGGCGCCGAGGCCGAGGGCGGGCAGTTCCAGCGGGCCGGGGCGCCAGGCGGCGCGCAGGGTCTCGACGCCGGTGCGGAAGGCGGCGCCGCGGCCGTGGAAGTCGCGGTCGAACAGCGGGTACTCCACGGGGCGGTCGCCGCTGGCGAGGCCGAGCAGCAGGCGGCCGCCGGAGAGCGCGTCGACGGTGGCGGCGGCCTTGGCGACGAGCAGCGGTTCGCGCAGCGGCAGGACGATCGCGCCGGTGGCGAGGACGGCGTCCTCGGTGAGGGCGGCGAGGTGGCCGAGGTGGGTGAAGGTCTCGAAGACGCTGCCGGCGTCGCCGAACCGTACGGGGTCGTAGAGCGGGACGTCGCGCACCCACAGGGCGGCGAAGCCGAGGCGGTCGGCGAGGGCGGCGAGGCGGGCGTGCTCGGCGAGGTCGGGGACGCCGAAGGGGCGGCCGGCCTCGCGGTCGGCCCGGCCGCGGTCCTGGCCCCAGTCGTTGTCCAGGGGCAGTTCGAGGCCGATGGTCAGCCGGCCGTCGGCGGGGGCCAGTCGGGCGAGTGCGGGGTGGAGCGGTGCCATGGCGGGTCCTTCGAAAAAACACCCGTCCCGGGCGGCGGTGCGGCCGCCCGGGACGGAGGGTGGGGCGGGTCAGCTCGCGTTGAACTGGTCCGGGTGCGGGCCGGTGCGCAGGTCGCGGTCGCCGGCGGCGATCGCGGCCATGTCCTGCTCGGTCAGCTCGAAGTCGAAGACGTCGAGGTTCTGCCGGATGCGGGCCGGGGTGACCGACTTGGGGATGACGATGTTGCCGAGCTGAAGGTGCCAGCGCAGGACGACCTGGGCGGGGGACTTGCCGGTGCGCTCGGCGATCGCGGTGATCGCCGGGTCGCTCAGGACGGCGCCCTGGGCGAGCGGGCTCCAGGCCTCGGTGGCGATGCCGTGCTCGGCGTGGAAGGCGCGCAGCTCGGCCTGCTGGAGGCCGGGGTGCAGCTCGACCTGGTTGACGGCCGGCACCAGCGGGCTGTTGTTCAGCAGGCGCTGGAGGTGGGCGGGCTGGAAGTTGGACACGCCGGCGGCGCGGATGCGGCCCTCCTCGGCGAGGCGCTCGATGGCGCGCCAGGAGTCGAGGTAGAGGTCGCGGGCCGGGGTGGGCCAGTGGATCAGGTAGAGGTCGGCGTAGTCCAGGCCGAGCTTGGCGAGGCTGGCGTCGAAGGCGCGCAGGGTGGCGTCGTAGCCCTGGTCGGCGTTCCACAGCTTGGTGGTGACGAACAGGTCCCGGCGGGCCACGCCGGAGGCGGCCAGGGCGCGGCCGACGCCGGTCTCGTTGCCGTAGATGGCGGCGGTGTCGATGCTGCGGTAGCCGGCTTCCAGGGCGGAGGCGACGGCGGCGGTGGTCTCGTCGTCGGGGACCTGGAAGACGCCGAAGCCGAGCTGGGGGATCTCGACGCCGTTGTTCAGCTTCACGGTGGGGACGCTGGGGGTGGTCATGTTCTGTCTCCTTCAGGCGGTGCGGTGGGTGAGGGTGTAGTGGACGGTCTGGGCGCTGATGAGGCCGTCGCGGAAGACGAAGGTGTCGACGCCGTCGGCGACTTCGTGGTCGGCGGTGCGGGCGCTCCAGCGCAGGAGCAGCACCTCGCCGGCGAAGCTCGGGGTGAGCTGCCAGCGGGCGTCGGGCAGGTCGGCGAGCAGGCGGCCGATGGCCTGGCGGATGCCGGCCCGGCCGTGGAAGGTCCCGGCGGGGGTGATGGCGACGGCGTCCTCGGTGTAGTTGCCGCTGATCAGGTCGAGGTCGCCGGTGCCGAGGCGTTCGCCGTGGTCGGCGAAGACCTCCCGCGGGCCGCGGGTGGCGGTGCTCACCGGCCGAGGCGGCCGAGGCGGTCGAGCGCCGCGGTGGCGAAGGAGTGGTCCTGCTCGGGGGCGCCGCCGCCGACGCCGATGGCGCCGATCAGCCGGCCGTCGCGGTGGACCGGGATGCCGCCGGCGATGAACAGCAGCGGGCGGTCCAGGGCGGTGGGCAGGGTGTGGAACGGTCCGTCGGGCTTGACCAGGTCGACCAGGTCGGCGGTCGGGGCGTTCAGCTGGAGGGCGGTGTAGGCCTTGCGGGTGCTGGTCTCGCCGGAGATCAGCACGGCGCGGTCGTCGCGGCGGAAGGCGAGCAGGTGGCCGCCCGCGTCCAGGACGGTGACGCTGACCGTCACGCCCGCGGCCTCGGCGGCGGTGCGGGCCGTGTCGACGAGGAGCTCGGCGTCGGCGGTGGTGAGCGGGGCGGCGGCGGGGGTGGTGCTCATGGTGGTGCTTCTTCCGTGGGGTGGGTTCAGGTCGGTTCGATGGTCAGTGGCGCAGGGCGGCGTGGCGGGGAGCCGCGCCCGTGGCGGCGGCCGCACGGGTGTCGCGGCGCTCCAGGGCGGCGGACCAGAAGGCCAGCAGCAGGGCCGCTCCGGCGAGGACGGCGCCGACCCAGTTCGGGGCGGTGTAGCCGAGGCCGGCGGCGATCACCATGCCGCCGAGCCAGGCGGCCAGCGCGTTGCCGAGGTTGAAGGCGCCGATGTTGACGGCGGAGGCCAGGGTGGGGGCGCCGTGGGCCTGGTCCAGGACCCGCTTCTGCAGCGGGGGGACGGTGGCGAAGCCGAGGGCTCCGACCAGCAGGATGGTGACGGCGGCGAGGATCTTGTTGTGGGCGGTGAGGGTGAACAGCGCCAGCACCACGGCGAGGCCGCCGAGGGTGGTGTAGAGCATCGGCATCAGCTTGCGGTCGGCGTAGCGGCCGCCCAGCAGGTTGCCGAGGAACATGCCGATGCCGAACAGCACCAGCAGCCAGGTGACGGAGCCGTCGGCGTAGCCGGCGACGTTGGTCATCATCGGGGCGATGTAGGTGATCGCGGCGAAGACGCCGCCGAAGCCGAGCACGGTCATCGCCATGGCGAGCAGCACCTGCGGGTTGCGGAAGGCGGTCAGCTCGCGGCGCAGGTGGGCGCCTTCGGGGCGGGGCATGGCGGGGACGAGCCGGGCGATGCCGAGCAGGCCGATCACGCCGAGCGCGGCGACGCCGGCGAAGGTGGCGCGCCAGCCGACGGCCTGGCCGATGAAGGTGCCCAGCGGCACGCCGACGATGTTGGCGATGGTCAGCCCGGTGAACATGGTGGCGATGGCGCCGGCCTTCTTCTGCGGGGCGACGAGGTCGGCGGCGACGACGGAGCCGATGCCGAAGAAGGCGCCGTGGGCGAGCGAGGTCACGATGCGACCGGCCAGCATCACGGGGAAGGACGGGGCGAACGCGGAGAGCAGGTTTCCCGCCACGAACAGGCCCATCAGCAGCATGAGCATGGTCTTGCGGCTGATCCTGGTGCCGAGGACGGTCATCAGCGGGGCGCCGATGACCACGCCGAGGGCGTAGCCGGTGACCAGCAGGCCCGCGTTGGGGATGGAGACGCCGTAGTCGCCGGCGATCTGGGGCAGGAGTCCCATGATCACGAACTCGGTGGTCCCGATCCCGAATGCGCCGATGGCCAGGGCGATGAGAGCGAGAGGCATGGGCCCGAACCCTTCTGTGATTGCTTGAGCTAGCGCCTTGCGTGTTCAAACAATAATTGCAGACGCGTGATAAGTGCAAGCGCGGATATGGTGCACGCGCCCAGGGTCGCCGGTCGCGGGGTGTCGGCGGGGCGGGCCGGGGCGTGCGGTCGCGGGGTGTCGGCGGGGCGTGCGGGGGCGGGCGGACGGGGTGCGGGGTGTGCGGGGTGCGGG
>NZ_JBEZUT010000203.1:0-15749 GCF_040636595.1 Kitasatospora sp. NPDC036755 | reverse complement strand
CAGCTACGGCGACACCATCGAGCAGGACCTGGTCCGCCGGGACTTCACGGTCAACGCGATGGCCGTGGACCTGCCCGGCCGCGGCTTCGTCGACCAGCCGGGCGCCGCCGATCGCTACCGGGGTGCCGTCGTCGTGGTGGGCCGTCGTCGTCCCGAGAATGCCGAAGTACACCGGGCCATTCTGGTCGATCGGCGGGGGAAGGGCCGCACAATTGTGCTGGGCCCGTCCGCGGGCCCCGCCCGCCCCCGGTCGCGGCGGCCCACCCCGGGCCGCGGCGACCCCACCCCGGGCCGCGGCACCGTAGGGTGGAACGCCACCGTTCGCCCGGACGTTCACCCGGAACGGCTTGTCCGGTCACCGGCCCGCCCGGCATGATCGACCCCGGCCAGCACCCGCCCCTCTTCCCCTGCCACGGAGCACCCACACCATGACCTTCGCCGCCACGCCGCGCTCCCGCAGCGAGGACCGCCGGATCAGCCCGGTGTTCTGGGTGCTCCTCGCCGTCCTCGGCACCTCCGGCTGGGCGGTGTACCAGGGCTACGGCAACGCCTCGTTCGGGGTGTTCCTGTTCGTGGTCGCGGGCTGGATGGTCTCGCTCTGCCTGCACGAGTACGCCCACGCGCGCACCGCGCTGCACGGCGGCGACATCACCGTCGGCGCCAAGGGCTACCTCACGCTCAACCCGCTGAAGTACGCCAACGTGCTGCTCAGCTTCGTGCTGCCGATCGTCTTCGTGATCCTCGGCGGCATCGGCCTGCCCGGCGGCTCGGTCTGGATCGAGCGGCACCGGATCCAGGGCCGGCTCAAGCACAGCCTGATCTCGGCGGCCGGACCGCTGGTTAACCTGCTCATCGCGGCGGCGCTGCTGATCCCGATCGGTGCGGGCTGGCTGGACGACCCGAGCGTGCACGCGTACTGGAACGGCTACGAGCTGATCATCTCGCCGTTCTCCGGCGCGCTGGGCTTCCTCGGCTTCCTCCAGTTGAGCGCGGCGGTGCTGAACCTGCTGCCGGTGCCCGGACTGGACGGCTACGGGATCGTCGAGCCCTGGCTGTCGTACAAGACCCGGCGCGCGATCGAGCCGTTCGCGCCGTACGGGATGCTCGCGGTGTTCGCGCTGCTGTGGCAGCCCTCGGTGAACCAGTTCTTCTTCGGGATCGTCCACGGCCTGATGGGCCTGTTCGGCGTGGACCAGGACTACGCGACGCTCGGCCGGTACCTGTTCAGCTTCTGGAAGAACTGATCCCGCTCGCGGGCACGGGCGCCGCCCGCGGGTGTCAGCCCTGCTCGGCCGCCGCGGCGGCGGCCTGGGCCAGCTTCTCCCGGCGGCGGTTCATCCACAGCACGTTGCTGGCCACGCCGGCCAGCGGCAGCCAGATCAGGCCCAGCCAGAGGCCCTGGGTCAGCGAGAAGACGGCGGCGGCCAGCGCGAGGACGACGACGATCAGGGAGAGCAGGGACGTGCGGGGCATGGCAGGAGGCTCCTAGAACGGGTGCGGGCGGCCGGGTCACGGCCGCCACCCATTGTCGCCGACCTCACCTCCGGAGCCGGGCCAGGGGTGAGGTCGACACGAAGTGCTCCGTCCGGGGTCCGGGTCGGTCAGACGTCGGTGATCCGCAGGCCCGCGTGGGCCTTGTAGCGCCGGTTGACCGAGATCAGGTTGGCGACCAGGGCCTCCACCTGGTGGGCGTTGCGCAGCCGGCCCGCGAAGACGCCGCGCATCCCGGGGATGCGGCCGGCCAGGCCGCGGACGACGTCGGTGGCCTCCCGGTCGTCGCCGAGCACCATGACGTCGGTGTCGATGCTCTCCACCGACTCGTCCTGCAGCAGCACCGCCGAGAGGTGGTGGAACGCGGCGGTGACCCGGGAGTCCGGCAGCAGGGCGGCGGCCTGCTCGGCGGCGCTGCCCTCCTCCGGCTTCAGCGCGTACGCGCCCTGCTTGTCGAAGCCCAGCGGGTTGACGCAGTCCACGACGATCTTGCCCGCGAGCTCCTCGCGCAGCGCGGTCAGGGTGGCGGCGTGGCCGTCCCACGGGACCGCGATGATCACCACGTCGCTCTCCCGGGCGACGGCGGCGTTGTCGGCGCCGCGCACGCCGAGGCCCAGCTCGGCCGCCGAGGCCTCGGCCCGGGCGGCGTCGCGGGAGCCGATGATCACCTGCTGGCCGGCCTTGGCCAACCGCAGGGCCAGGCCCCGCCCCTGGTCGCCGGTGCCGCCGAGGACACCGACCACCAGGTGCGAGACGTCCGGCACCGCGTGGGCCGGGTTTGTCGCTGAATCGAGGGAAGTCATGGGCCGATCCTGCCAAATCCCCGGCCCGGCGGGACATTCTGGCCCGCATGGACGCGGTGAGAGTTTCGGCACTCCGGGAACGGCTGACGGGAACGGGCTGGCTGGAGGCCGTCGGCGGCTTCGCCGGGGCGCTGCGCCGCTCGGTGGACCGGCGCGGTGCGAGCGGGCTGCTGCTGGTCGGCACGGAGTCGTACGAACCGTGGCACCTGGCCGCCCACCTGGACGACGAGGCCGTCTGGTCGGACGTCCCCCGGCTGGCGCCCACCCTGCTGCGGCACAGCCCGCCCGCCGACGCCCCGGCCCATCTGACGCACGATCTGCGGCGGCTCACCGAGGCCGGGCGCGGCGCGACCGTGCTGGTGGTGGCCCCGCGGGCGGTCGGCGCCCCGCTGCTGGAGCGGGTGCACGACGCGCGGCGGCACGGCGCGACGGTGCTCGCGCTGGACGGGGGCGCCCCGGCCGGGGCCGACGGGCCCACGGGCCCCGGTGGCACGGGTGGTACGGGTGGTACGGGTGTCGCGGGTGTCGCGGGTGTCGTCGGTGACGCGGGTGGCCTCGGGGGCCTCGATGGCCTCGCCGAGCTCCGCGAGCTCGCGCACGAGCGGCTGACCGTCGGCACCGCCGCCGAGGAGCCGTTCGACCTCGCCCAGCACCTGGTCAGCGTCACCGCCGGGCAGCCGGTCGGCCGCCGCTCCGTCCGGGACCGGCTCGCCGAACTCGCCGGGCGGCTGACGTCGATGCCCACCATCAGCCGCTGGTGACCGAAGGCCTCCCCACGCCCCGGTCCGCCGGTCGCCCGACGCACCGGGCGGTTCTCCGATCAGTCGGAAAAACCCTTTGCGGAAGCCGTGGCCGCCACCCGAGGATGATGGTTCGTGAACGTCGACGAACCCCCGCATCCCCCCGTGCCCGGCCGCACCCGGACGCTGCTGCGTTCGCTGACGCCCGACCTCTCCCCGTGGCGCGCCTCACGCGACTTCCGCTACCTGTGGACCTCGGGCTGCATCACCAGCTTCGGGGGCTTCCTCACCCTCGTCGCCGTGCCGATGCAGATCAAGGAGCTCACCGGGTCGTCCTTCGCGGTCGGCCTGGTCGGCGCCGTCGAACTCGTCCCGCTGATCGTCTTCGGCCTGTGGGGCGGCGCCCTCGCCGACGCCCTGGACCGCCGGAAGCTGGTGCTGCGGGCGGAGGCCGCGCTCGGCCTGCTGGCCGGTCTGCTGCTGCTCAACGCCCTGCTGCCGCACCCGCTGCTCTGGCCGATCTACGTCGTCGCCGCGCTGGTCGCGGCCGCCGACGGCATCCAGCGCCCGGCGCTGGACTCGCTCCTCCCCCGGCTCGTCCCGCACCAGCACCTGACGGCCGCGTTCGCCCTCAAGTCGCTGTACCACAACGCCGCTTCGGTGGCCGGCCCGGCGCTGGCCGGTGTCGTGGTGGCCTTCGCCGGGGTGCAGACCGCGTTCGCGCTGGACGTCCTCTCCTTCGTCGTCTCGCTGCTGCTGCTCGTCCGGATCAAGGCGGTACCGCCGGCCACCGGTGCCGAACGGCCTTCCCTGCAGGCGGTGTTGACCGGCGTCCGCTACGCGTGGAGCCGCAAGGACCTGCTCGGCACCTACGCGATCGACCTCTGCGCGATGCTGCTCGCCTTCCCGGTGGCCGTCTTCCCCTTCCTGGCCTCGGAGTTGGGGGCGGACTGGGCACTCGGCCCGATGTACGCGGCCTCCGCCCTCGGCGCCCTGCTGGTCGGCGCGACCAGCGGCTGGACCTCCCGCATCCACCGGCACGGGCGGCTGCTGGTGGCCGCCGCCGTCGGCTGGGGCGCGGCGATGGCGCTCGCCGGGCTGACCGACCGGATCTGGCTGGTGCTGCTCGGCCTGGCACTGGCCGGCGGCGCCGACGAGATCAGCGGGCTCGCCCGCTCGACGATGTGGAACCAGTCCATCCCGGACGAGCTGCGCGGCCGGATGGCCGGCGTCGAACTGCTCAGCTACTCCGTCGGTCCGCAGCTCGGCCAGGTCCGGGCCGGCACCATGGCCGGACTGGTCGGCGTGCGCGCCGCCGTCTGGGCCGGCGGCGCCGCCTGCGTGGTCGCCGTGATCGCGGTCGCCGCCGCCCTCCCGAAACTGCTCGCCTACGACGACCGCACCGACCCGCACGCCGCCGCCGTCCGCGCCGCACACGAACACACCGACCACGAGGCCGCCCCGGCGGCCTGACGCCCGGCCGGGGCTACTCGGCGATCCGCCGCACGCCGCATCCCGTCAGGCGCCGTAGACCGTGGAGCGGTGGCCGACGTGGACGACCCACACCACCAGCTGCCCGTTGTCGATCGTGTAGACGACGCGGTAGTCCCCCACGCGCAGGCGCCGCCGTTCGGGCTGCGACACGAGTGCGGTGGTGTTGAAGCCGAACGGATCGCTCTCCAGCTCGGTCAGCTTGGCCAGGATGCGGAGCGCCATGTCACGGGGAATCTTCCGGAGTTCGGCCTGGGCCTCCGGCCGGAAGACGGTGCGGTACTCACTCACTGCGAGCCAGCGTCTCCCTCATGACGTCCTCGATCGGAACGCCCGGCGTGGAACCGGCCATGCGCTCGTCGATGATCCGGTTGATCTCGCGCTCTTCCCACTGCTGGTACTTCCGCAGGACATCGATCGACACGACCGCGGCCACCTCCTTGCCGCGACGCGTGATCACGGTGGGCACGTCGTCCCGATCGGCCCGCTCGACGACCTCGGCCAGGTGCGCACGAACGTCGCGGATGGACTCTCTGGGCAAGGGCTGCGTCATGAGCCCAAGCGTACACGGCGTACCAGGTGTACACATGCGCCTGATCGGGTCCATCCGCCCCGGCGGCCTGACGCCCGGCCGGGGCTACTCGGTGTCGTCCTCGGGGCGGTCGCTCCAGCGCGGGTCGTTCTTCCACTCGCGGTTGCGTTCGTCCGCGATGCGCAGGGCCTGGGCGGCCTCCTCGGGGCTGGCGTACGGGCCCAGGCGGTCCTTCGCCGGGCACTCCGGGCCCTCCTCGACCTTGTTGTGCTTGATGCAGTAGAACCACTCGCCGGGCTTGCCGGTCGGCTTGCGGTTGAATCCGAGGGGCATGCTGCTCTCCCGTAGGGGTCGGAAGGACTGGGTCGGTACCGATCATTCCCCGCGCCGGGCCGGGACGCACACCGCCCGGGCCGGGCCTTGGCCTCCCCGGGATCCGCCCCGGTCCGGCACGGCCCGGCGACTAGACTCGCGGCATGGCTCTCGTACCCGGCATCCAGTCCCCCACCCGCAAGGTCCCGGCGAACATCGCGCGCCCCGAGTACGTCGGCAAGCCCGCGCCGACGCCGTACACCGGGCCCGAGGTGCAGACCGCCGAGACCATCGAGAAGATGCGGATCGCCGGCGGGATCGCCGCCCGGGCGATGGAGGAGGCGGCCAAGCTGATCGCCCCCGGCGTCACCACCGACGCGCTGGACGCCGTCGCCCACACCTACATGTGCGACCACGGCGCCTACCCGTCCGACCTCGGCTACCGGGGCTTCCCGAAGTCCGTCTGCACCTCGATCAACGAGGTGATCTGCCACGGCATCCCGGACTCGACCGTGCTCCAGGACGGCGACATCGTCAACATCGACGCCACCGCGTACATCCACGGGGTGCACGGCGACCTCAACGCCACCTACCTGGTCGGCGACGTGGACGAGGAGTCCCGGCTGCTGGTCGAGCGCACCCGGGAGTCCCTCGCCAGGGCGATCAAGGCGGTCAAGCCGGGGCGCCAGATCAACGTCATCGGGCGGGTCATCGAGTCCTACGCCAAGCGCTTCGACTACGGCGTGGTGCGGGACTTCACCGGGCACGGCATCAACACGTCGTTCCACTCCGGCCTGATCATCCCGCACTATGACAGCGAGCGGGCGACCGAAGTGATCAAGCCGGGCATGACCTTCACCATCGAGCCGATGCTGACCCTGGGCACCTACGACTACGAGATCTGGCCGGACGGCTGGACGGTCGTCACCAAGGACCGCAAGCGCACCGCCCAGTTCGAGCACACCCTGGTCGTCACCTCGGACGGCGCGGAGATCCTCACCCTGCCGTAACGACGCGGCGCCGCCGCCGGCGGGCGACGGGCGCCGTCAGCCGATCAGCCACTGCTCCTCGGCGACGGCGCCCACCTCGGTGCAGGCGTCCGTGAGCACGTCCAGGACGCGCAGCGGGTCCGGCAGCGGCTGCTCGGGCCCGCGCAGCCAGCGCACGTGGGAGCCGTCCGGCAGCGCGGCCGGCGGCAGCAGGGTGTACGAGCCGCGGCAGTGCCAGCGCAGGCCGGGGTGCTCGGACATGGTGTCCGGGGTGGAGTCGAGCGCGCTCGGCCACCACTCGTCCTCGTCCTGCGGGGTGCCCCGGGTGGCGGTGAAGAACAGGTAGCGGTCCTCGCCGACGGCGGCGACCGGGCCCTCGACGCCCAGCGCCGTCAGCCGCTCCAGCGCCAGCCGTCCGGCCTCCACCGGGACGTCCAGCACGTCGTGCACCCGGCCGGTGGCGGTGATGAAGTTGGCCTCCGGGTCGCGGGCGAGCCAGCGGGAGAGCTGTTCGGGGTCGGTGGTGGCCTGGGTCTGCCAGGCGAAGGAGACCGGGTGCTGGGCGGGGGCCGGACAGGCCACCCGGTCACAGGAACACCGGTAACCGGTCGGATGGGCGGCGGGCGCGAGCGGGAATCCGGCGCGCACCGCGCCGAGCAGCTGATCGAGTCCGGCGGCCGGGCCGTCCGCGCCCCCCGCCCGCTGACGATCACGCTTCTGCCACCAGGTCGTCCACCTGCTGCCGGCTTCCATCGGGCCCCTTCCGCGCAACTGCCGTGCCTGGTGCGACACAGCGTTCGACGTACCACTCGACGCAACGCACGGCGCCCCCGTCTGCTTCCCGGGGTGCTCGGCCCTGACGTCCGCGCCCAGCCGGCCGCGGCCCGGGGTCACCGGACGGCCGACGCCCGGGTCACGGTACGCAGTCGCGGCAGCACGCTGTCCGCGCCAAATCGGCCGGAGGGCGCGCGGATTCGCGCCTCGCCCGGCCCGTACGGGCCCGCTGACCCGGGTGGACCCCGGGGGCGTAACAGGAAGGATAAGGGTGCGGAGGGCCTCCGGATGACCGGGGGCGGTGCCTCTCCCGTCACACCCCCGGCGACGGCCGCGGGTGCGGCCCACGGGTGGCCCCGGGCCAGTCCGCGGAGGTGAGACCCTGGAGAGATGAAGAGCGCGGACACCGCATTCGTCGGCGGCCCCCTGGACGGGACGATCCTGCCCATCCCGCTGGGGCCGATGCTCGGCGTGCCGAAGAAGTACAAGGTCCCGGTCCCCGCGCACGGCGAGGCCCCCGCGCGCACACTGGTGTACGTCCGGAGCAAGCAGGTTCGGGGCCTGAGCTGGTTCTGGCGCTACGAGTACGACGAGGCGGCCTCCGGCTGACGGGCCGCCCCTTCCCCCGCACTCCCCCACGCTCCCCCGGGAGGTCGGCATGGCGAGGACGGCACGGCATCCGAGGGACCGCTCCCGGGCGGTCGACCACCACAACCGGCAGGTCGCCGGCGTCACCGGGGCGCTGCTCCTGGCGGTGTGCCTGTACAGCGTGACCGTCGAGCCGAACGCCTGGCTCTGGTTCGGCTGGGCGGTGCTGCTGCTGGTGTGCGTGGCGCTGTTCGCGGTCCGGCCGTGAGGCCCTGCTCGGGGCCGCCCGGGCAGCAGCACCGCCCGTCCCGCTCCCCGGTTCACTCCCCCGGGTCGGTCAGTCATCCTCGGCGAGGATGAGGTACAGCTTCTTGCGGGCCTCGGTCAGCACCGTCAGGCCCTTGGCGCGCTGCGCCTCGGTGCCGGTGGCCATGACCTGGCGGATCGCCTGGTCGACGGCGGCGAGCGCCTGGCCGACCTCCTGCACGGCCTCCCAGTCGACCTCCCGGCCGGCCTCCGCCCACGGCTCGGCCGGCCCGGCGTCGGCCTCGGCCCGGCCCGCCTCGGTGAGCGAGACCAGCCGCTTGCCGCCGACCTCCTCCGCGGTGATCAGGCCCTCCTCCTCCAGCAGCTGGAGGTTGGGGTAGATCGACCCCGGGCTGGGCCGCCAGGCCCCGCCGGTCCGCTCGGCGATCTCGGCGATCATCTCGTAGCCGTGCATCGGCCGCTCCTTGAGCAGCGCCAGCAGCGAGGCCCGGACGTCACCGCGCCGGGCCCGCCCGCCGCGCCGCCCGTGCGGACCACCGCGCCGGCCGCCGTGCCCGCCGAAGCCGTGCCCGTACGGGCCACCCATCGGCCGGCCGGGACCGCCGCCACCGAACGGCGGGCCGAACCCGCCGAACGCCTCCCGGCCCTCGACGCCCTCTCCGGGCATCCCCCGGAACTCGGGGCCCGGGCCGCGACGGCGACCGCCGCCACCGCCCCACGGGCCCTCCCAGCGGAATCGCGTTCCCTGACGTTCTGAGCGCATCGCGCTCACCTCCTCGGATCTTCGATCCTCGACGAGGCAGTCGAGTTACTGTCTCGATAGTTCGACGATATATCGGTGACTGTCGCTCGTCAACGGATACCGACACGCCCACGGAGCACCGCCCATCCCCCGTCCAGCCGCTACGGTGGCGGGCATGGCCGCAGAACGAGACCTCGCGACACTGCTCCGCGGAATGAGCCCGCAGCTCAACCCCGGTCGGTACGTCTACTGCACGCTCCCCGCCCGGGTGCCCGCCGGCATGCGGCCGGTGGTGACCGTCGCCGAGCCCGAAGGGGTGACGGTGGTGGTCACCCAGGAGGAGGCGGACGCGCTCGGGCTGCGCTACGAGTACGTGGCGGCCTGGATCACCCTGCGGATCCACTCGGCACTGGAGGCCGTCGGGCTCACCGCCGCAGTGGCCGGCCGGCTCGCCGAGGAGGGCATCAGCTGCAACGTGGTGGCCGGCTTCCACCACGACCACCTGTTCGTCGCCGCCGACGACGCCGACCGCGCCGTCCGCGCCCTGGAGGACCTCTCGGCCCGCTCCGCCTGACGACGGGCGGAGCCGCCGCCGAGTGGCCGTCTCCCGGGAAGCCTCCAAGACTGGAGGTGGCTGCGCGGCCACCCGGGGCCGCCGCCCCCACCGGAAGGAGACGGCCGTCATGGCCATCTGCGTCACCTGCGGCAACGACTACTGGCTGGCCTTCGAGATCAGGACGGTCACCGGCGACACCTACACCTTCGACAGCTTCGAGTGCGCGATGGAGAAGCTCGCCCCGCGCTGCGAACAGTGCGACGTCCGCATCGTCGGCCACGGCGTGGAAGTCGCCGGCATGTTCTTCTGCTGCGCCAACTGCGCCCGCGTCAACGGCGGCCTCGGCGACCAGATCCGCGACGCCGTCGGCGCCCGGCCCGCCTGACCGGCGGATGGCGGCGGGTGGCGGCGGAAGAGTCGGCCCCGGCAGGCACCAGAACCCCTCGGACCGCACCTCAAGGAGCCGGCCCTGTATGCCGAAGGCGCCCCCCCGTCACGACGGGGGGCGCCTTCGGCATACAGGGCCGACCCTTCTACTAGAAAGCCCAGAAGTGGTCTCGCCAGGTCCCGCAGGTGTACTGGATCGCCGGAGCTACATGCCGATAGCAAACCGCCCCGGCCTTCCAAGCCGGGGCGGTTCTTTCGTTCGGTAGTGGCTCAGGAGCCGTACTCGTAGCCGATCGTGACGCGTGTCGGCACGACCCATAGGCCGAACTCGATCACACCTTCGTCATCCGACCAGCGGTGGACGCCGCCCAGTACCGGCGATCCCACACGGAGCCCCAGTGCCGATGCCTCCCGGGCATCGCACTCCCGGGCGTGCATGTCGTCCCGGGCATGCGTGATCGTCCGGCCGGACGCATCGAGCACCTTCGCGGTCAGCCCCGCGTTCTTGCTGGGGGCCGTCGAGAGCAAGTCAGGAACCAGGGCCGCGAAGTGCGCCGGATACCAGACCACTGCCAGCATCGTCCTGGTCTTGCCCCGGCCCGCGACGTACTCACGTCGAACAAGCTGGTCGCCGGGGTCGAGATTGAAGATGTCCTGCACGTACAACGGCGGGACAACCAACTCGGCAGCCGTCACCCGGCTGGTCTCCCCTTCCATCAGGCTGGACCTCAGCCGCTGGACCATCGACAGCCGGTCCCGTCCTGTTGCGGTTGCTGTCGCTTCGTCCGCCACGAAGGTTCCACGGGGGCTGGTCCTGATGAGTCCTTCAACCAGCAGCTGGTTCAAGGCCCTACTGACGGTTGCTGTCGCCACGTTCCACCGCTGGCACATCTCCCTGTTCGTGGGGAGCTTCTCACCGGACACGAGTTCGCCCGTGAGGATCGCCTGCCGGTAGTGGTCGGCGATCGCGGTGAACGTCTTGGGGCTGGCCATGCGCTACTCCTCAGTCGAGGTGATAGTCACTCAGGAGTACACTAGTGCGCCGACATTCGAGCCGAAAGCACTTCTCACTGCTCTACCTTCTGACCTAGGACACGAAGCAGGTGCTCTAGGGAGCTGTAGTGGCGGTTCGCAAGCGGTCTCACGCGGGGATCTACCAGCCGCAGATCGGCGAGGTCGTCAAGGACCGCGCCAATCGTGGTGGCGAGGGCGTCTACATGGAGACGAGGGGAGGCCTGGCCTACCTTCGCCCGCGCCGAGGCGGCATCGAGTGGACCACCTTGCCCGGCGAGATCGAGCAGAGCGGGAGGACGCCGGAGCTGGTTCCCGTCTACGGCCCCGACCGTCCGCGTCGGACCCAGGAGGGGTCCACCTCGTGAGGCCCACACGCACGGTCGTCATCGGCCGCACCCTTCGCTCGCTGGTCACGGAACCGCGCAACACGCTCGCCTGGCTGTGGGGCGTGCACCTCCAGTTCACCTGGCCCGTGACGATGTTCAGCCCTCATCGGCGTCAGCTCGCACGGCGGTTCCGGCTGCGGCGAAAGCTCGATGCCGCCCGAGCGAAGACCTCCGAGTAAGCGATCCAACAAACCAACTCAACTTCTGGGGTGGACAGTTGAACGGATCGAAGTTCGCCACCGAGTCGAAGACGGATGCCGGCTACCTCGACGTGGCCGCGAACGCGCACGGGGAGGAGAAGGGCTTCCTGGCCTACCAGGCCCTCCAGAGGGTTCAGAGCGACCGCCCCAAGGCGGTCGAGATCGGGCCGGGCGGAGGCTCGGCGGTCATCTTTCTTGCCTCGCAGCTGGCCGCGAACGGCAGCACGCGCCGAGACGTGGACCTCACGCTCGTGGAGGTGCCCGGCGTGGTGTCGACCTCGCTCAATGAGGCGATGACCGAGTTCCGCAAGGTGGGCACGGTCGAACTGGTCAGTGGGTTCGCACAGGACATCGCGACGCTGCTGCCCGAACCCGTCGACGTGATCAGCGCGTCCGCACTGCTGCACGAGGTCTACAGCTACGGCGGCGGGTACAACGGGCTGCACTCGATGATCCGCACCATCCCGAACGTGCTCCGGCCGGGCGGCCTCTTCGCCTATCGCGACGTGTACGCCGTCGACGGTGCATCGCTGCACGAACGCTCGGTGCAGACCTATGCAGCGAAGTCCTGGATCCAGTTCCTCCGGATGTTCCTGCCGCAGTACCTCCGGGAGGGGACGCACCCGTACCACGGCGCCCACGACGAGGTGGTCACCCGCCAGGACTCCCGCATCGTCCCGGTCGGTGAGCTCGCGACCGGGACTGCCGTGTTCGTCTCCGCGCCGGTCGGGATCTTCCGCGAGGTGCAGCGGCACTACATCACTTTCCGGGATCACGTCTGGCGGTCCGGGGCTCTCGGCTTCGTGCCGTTCCTCGACGGGCAGATGGCTGCGGACTGGATCGACGCCCGGACGGGGCACAAGCGGGTGCACTACCGCCTGACGGACGCCGAGTGGCTGCCCGAGTCACAGAAGCGCATGATGCTCGCCCTGAGCGAGCGCTACGGCGACCACTTCACGGTGGACGGGGACATCTTCGACGAGTGCACGGACATCGCGCTCTCGCAGTTCCTCGCCACGGCGGAGCGTGGCGGCGGGGAGTGCCGAGCGATCTGGGAACACTGGACCACCCGAGAGGGGCGTGAGACCTACGCCTACATGACGCTCGACGCACTGCTCGCCGCGTTCGCGGTCAGCTCCACCGAGGCGAGCCGGCCGGACCGGACCGTCCTGATGCCCGTACAGGTGTCGGACGTGACCCAGCGGGATCGGGGCTACTACAACCGGTACCTGCGGCGGGCTCTGCCGAACCCGCTGCGGGACGCCAAGCAACTGGTGCTCTTCTCGAACGTTCCGCTCGCTGATTCGGACACCTTGGGAAGGGCGATGGACTCGGTCCAGCGATGGTGCAGTCACGCGAGCCTGGCCCGGATGTACGCGGCGGTGAACTCGGGAGAATGACCGACATGACAGAAACCACTGAGGTGGAACGCAAGCGGGAGCTTCCCGACGACGGCAGCGGCATCACGCGACTGCTCGCCGAACTCGGCTACCGGACGGAAGCCCCCGTGACCGAGGAGGACACCTACTACAGTCGACCGGACATCGACTACATGCAGACGGTCGAGTGTCTGCGGGTCCGGCGACGGGGCGCCTTCGCCGAGATCACCTACAAGCCCGCATCCAACGGCACCACGCACCGCGAGGACGACATGGTGTCCAAGGTCGAGACGAATGCGGTCCTCGCCGGGGCCGCGCAGGCGATCAGTGCAGAACGGCTTCTTCAAAACATCGGTATGCGGGAGCTGGTCCGGGTGGTGAAGACCCGCGTCACCCACCGCCACCCGGAGATCCCCGGCGTCTCCGTCAGCATCGACACCGTGGCAAGGGCAGGTGTCTTCGTGGAGACGGAGGTGATCCGGGCCACCCCGGACGGAGCCGCCGAACTGGTCGAAGAGATCGAGAAGGCCCTGGGCATCGTCGGCCACCCGACGGTTTCACTCCCGTACCGGGACCTGGTCCTCGGGCAGGCGGAGCGGTAAACCCGGTCGCCACCGCCGCCACATCATCGCCACAGAGCGCTGAGAAACGGGCCCGAACAGGCAGAACCACCCTGGAATGACAACCCTGGGTGGATCAAAGAGAAAGACCCCCTGACCTGCTGTTTCGCAGATCAGGGGGTCTCACTCAAGCTAGGCGACGGAAGAGTCGGCCTGTACGCCGGGTTCTGTCTCCCGGGGTGCTTGCGCGGCCCGGGGAGGCGGCCATCCATCTAGGGCTGCCGTTGCCGACAGCCTCGTGCGGTCCACCCGCGGACTCGGGCGAGCAGCCTTCAAACGTCCGCGCACGGTGCCCGAGGGCACCGATCTTGACCTTGCTCCGAGTGGGGTTTACCTAGCCGGCCGGGTCACCCCGGTCGCTGGTGGTCTCTTACACCACCGTTTCACCCTTACCCGCCGCGCGAAGCGGTGGGCGGTCTGTTTTCTGTGGCACTGTCCCGCGGGTCACCCCGGGTGGGCGTTACCCACCACCCTGCTCTGTGGAGCCCGGACGTTCCTCGGCGGGTCTGGGACCCGTCGCGACCGCCCGGCCGGCTCTTCCGCCGTAGTGGTCATCGTAGCCGCTCGGGCGGCGCCTCCCGTACACCGGACCGGACGGCCGGTGCCTCGGAGCCGAGGCGGGCGGCCACCCGGGCCGCCGTCGCGCTCGCCCGGGCCGTGGTGGAGGCCAGGCCGAGGGCGAGGACGGCGCCGCCGAGGCCGACCAGGATCCACCAGCCGACGTGGCTGGCCGGGGCGAAACCCGTCGCGACCGGGCCGACCACGGCCGCGGTGACGACCGTGCCGATCACCGCCACGCCCAGCGACTGGCCGACCTGACGGCTGGTCGAGGCGACCGCGGCCGCGACGCCCGCCTGGGCGCGCGGCATGCCGGAGACGGCGGAGTTGGTGATCGGCGCGTTCACCAGGCCGAAGCCGAAGCCGAACAGCCCGTACGCGGCCAGCAGCAGGGCCGGCGGGGAGTCGGCGGCCAGGCGGGTGAGCAGCAGTCCGCTCGCGGCGATCCCGAGCCCGGCCGTGACCAGCGGCAGGCGCGGGCCCCGGCTCGCGACGATCCGTCCGGACAGCGGAGCGCAGACCAGCATCATCCCGGCCATCGGCAGCGTCCACAGGCCGGCCTCGACCGGGCTGTAGTGACGGACGTTCTGGAGGTAGAGGGTGTTGAGGAAGAGGAAGCCGCCGAGCGCCGCGAAGGCGCAGACCGCGGTGACGGTGGCGGCGGTGAACGGCACACTGGCGAAGAACCGCGGGTCCACCAGCGGCTCGGCGACCCGCCGCTCCCAGAGCGGGAAGGCGATCAGCGCGGCCGCGGCGGTGGCGGCGAGCGCCAGGATCAGCGGGGAGGTCCAGCCGTTGGCCGGGCCCTCGATGATCGCGGCGGTGCCGCAGCCGAGCAGCACGATCATCAGCAGCTGCCCCACCGGGTCCAGCCGGCGCGGCCGGGGCGCGCGGGACTCCGGGACGTAGCGGGCGGTCAGCGCGATGGCGGCGAGCGCCACCGGGACGTTGATCAGGAAGATCGACGGCCAGCCGGCGCCGTCCACCAGGAAGCCGCCGAGCAGCGGGCCGAGCGCCATCGAGATGCCGACCACGCCGCCCCAGACGCCGATCGCCCGGGCCCGCTCCTTGGGGTCGGTGAAGGTGTTGGTGATGATCGACATCGCCACCGGGTTGAGCATCGAGCCGCCCACCGCCTGGAGCGCCCGGAACGCCACCAGCCAGCCCAGGCTCGGCGCGAGGCTGCACAGCAGCGAGCCGAGCGCGAAGCAGACCAGGCCGGTCTGGAACACCCGGCGGCGGCCGAAGCGGTCGGCCACCGAGCCGAACAGCATCAGCAGCGAGGCCAGCACCAGGGTGTAGGCATCGATGATCCACTGCAGCCCGGACGCCGGGGCGTCCAGGTCCCGCTGGATCACCGGCAGGGCGATGTTCACCACGGTGTTGTCGAGGCCGACGATGAACAGGCTCAGGCAGCAGATCGCCAGGACGAGCAGACGGCGGCGGCGCCCGGGCGCGGGCACAGGCGCGGGCGCGGCGGCGGCACGGGACTGGGGGTCGGGCACAGGTCGATCCTCCCACCGCGGGGCGGCCCGGGGCGGCTGTTCGGCGCGTACGGGTGGCGGGTCGTGACGCCCCGGCGGCGGGGGTGGGCGCGGCGGACCGGGGCGGCGTAAGCACTCGTACGGTGGGGGGGGGACCGACCGGGTACGAAGGGGGTTCGGACGATGGGTGTGGTGAAGCCGGCCGGGGCCGCGGTGGCCGCGGCGCTGGGGGTGACCGGGGTGCTGCACGCGGTGTGGGCGGTGACGCCGTGGCCGCTGGGGTCCCCTGAGGAGTTCGCGGACACCGTGGTGGGGAAGGGCGAGGGGGTGCCGCCGGCGGCCGCGTGCCTGGCGGTGGCGGGGGCGCTGGGCGCGGGGGCGTACCTGGTGGGGGCGGAGGCCGGGGTGCTGCCCCGGGAGGGCCCGCGGCGGCTGC
>NZ_JBEZUT010000202.1:0-15848 GCF_040636595.1 Kitasatospora sp. NPDC036755 | reverse complement strand
CGAGGCGTCCTGAAGAACAACACCTGGCTCCACAACCGCGCCGCCGCCCTCAACCTCCGCCGCCTCATCAACCTCGGACTCACCCGCACCGGCCGCACCTGGACCATCGCCTCCGCAACCACATAGCACCGGAGGGGCTGTCCCAGCCGAGACAGCCCCTCCAGCAGCAAGATCTTCATCAGACTTCTAGGGGGCGTCCCCGCAGGGCTCGGCCGTGGCCCGGAGGGCGGCGAGTTCGGCCGTCAGGTTGGCGCGGGCCGCCGCCGCGAAGCGGTCGCGGGCGGCGGGGGTGCGGTAGAGCGCGGGCAGGGCGAGCAGGTGGCGCAGGACGGCGGCCCGGCCGGCCGTGAAGTCCGGGGCGGGCACGAAGCCGTACTCCTCCCGGACGGCGGCCGCGTACGCCGCGTACGCCTCGGGGGTGCCGCCGAGGACGGCGAGGTCCGCGTCGCAGAGCACCTCGCCGTCGCGGTCGCCGGGGGCCGGGTCGTGGCCGACGGTGAGCAGCACCAGGCGCTCCACCTCGGCGACCCGCTCGGCGGGCAGCCCGGCGGCGGTCAGCGCGCGGACGGCCAGGGCGGCGCTGCGCTCCTCGTTCTCGGTGCGGTCGGGGCGGTAGACGGCGTCGTGGAACCAGGCGGCGAGGCGGACGGCCTCCGGGTCGGCGGCGTGCCCGGCCAGCTCGTCGACGTGCCGGAGCACCGCGCGCAGGTGTGCGGCGGTGTGGTAGCGGCGCTGCGGCTCCGACCAGCGGCGCAGCAGCTCCCGGCCGTACGGTTCGGGGTCGACGGCGGCCCCGCAGCGGTGCAGCAGGGCGGTCCAGGCGGCGAGCAGGTCCTCGGTGGGCCGGGCGGTGGTGAGCGGGTCGTGCTCGGGGGTCGGCATGGCGACCATTGTGGCGGCCCGGCCGAGCGCTGGACCTATAGGTAGGTTGACGATATATGTAGTCGTATGACGGAACGCTCCATGCAGGAGCCCACACTGCTGCTGCTCACTGCCCTGGCCGACGCGCCGAGACACGGCTACGCGCTCATCCAGGAGATCGCCGCGATCTCCGACGGCCGGGTCAAGATGCGCACCGGCACGCTCTACGGGGCGCTCGACCGGCTGTTGGGCCAGGGACTGATCGAGGTCGCCGCCGAGGAGGTGGTGGACGGTCGCGCCCGGCGCAGCTACGCGCTGACCGGCGCCGGCCGGGACGCGCTGGCCGCCGAGGCGGAGCGGCTGCGGGCGGTCGCCACCGAGGCCGAGCGCCGACTGACGAAGATCCGGTCGATGCTGCCGGGGAGGGCCGGGTCGCAAGGGCGGCCCGCGACGGGGGGAGGACTCTCATGACCATGCCGGCGATAGGTCCCGCGCCCTCGACGGTGCTGCGGGCCGCGCTCCGGCTCTATCCGGAGCGGTACCGCCGCGAGCGCGGCGAGGAACTGACCGAGGTGTTCGCCGACACGACGGCGGCGGGCGGGCGGGCGGCGGTCGCCCGGGAGGTGCTCGGCCTGGCGGTGTACGGGCTGCGGGTGCGGCTCGGGCTGACCGGCGGCTCGGCGGCCGGGCGGCTGCTGGCGCTGATCGCGCCGATGATCGCGGGGGCGCTGGCCGGGACGGCGCTGATGCCCTGGATCCCCGATCCGGGCTGGATCACCTTCCGGCTGACCTGGGACCACTCGCTGCTCACGAAGCTCGAGGTGTTCGTCCCGCCGGTGGGGGCGGTGCTGCTCCTGGTCGCGGCGGCGCTGGGCCGCTGGACGATGGCGCGGGCGGTCACGCTGGCCCTCGGCGTGCTGCCGCTGTACCGGCTGCTGAAGGCCTTCAACTGGCCGGAGATCAGCGCCTGGTGGGTCGGGTTCGTCGGGATCAGCACCGTGCCGTTCCTGCTGGGCGCGCTGCTGCTGGTCGCGGCGCCGACCGACCTGCTGCCGCGGGGCAGCGTCCGGGGTGCCGGGCTGGTGCTCGCCTCGGCGCTCGGGGGCGGTCTGCTGTCGGGGGTCCAGCAGTGGAACAGCACGAGCTTCCCGGTGGAGCGGGAGTGGTTCGTGCTGATGCTGATCGCGCCGGTGCTGCTGGCCCTCACCGCGCTGCGCGGGTGGCTGGTGCCGACCGCGGTGGGCGTGGTGGCGCTCGCGGTGACCGGGACGGGCAGCCTGTTCAACATCTGGCGCGAGTCGGGCGGTGTCACCGGGATGGCCCCGAAGGCCCTCCCCGCGCTGCTGGTGCTGGCCGCGGTGGCGATGGCGGTGCGGTGGTTCGACCACCGGTGGCTGCTCTCGGCGGTGCGCCGGCCGGCCTGACCGCGCGGCCCGGCCCCGCGCGGCGCGGGCGGACGCGCGACACGCGGGCGGACACGCGGTGCGAACGCCTGCGAGCCCCCTCGGCCGGTCGGCCCAGGGGGCTCGCCGGGTTCAGCGGTATGTGGCAGGCTATCTGATATGTCTAGACCAATTTTCGAAGTCATCGCGCTGACGCCCCAGGACGCCCAGGCCGCCGAGTCGGGCGGCGCCGACCGCCTCGAACTGGTCACCGACATGGCCGCCGACGGGCTCACCCCGTCCGTCGAGGACTTCGGCCGGATCCGGGCCGCCGTCGGCATCCCGCTGCGCGTCATGCTGCGGATCCGGGACGGCTTCGCCCCCGGCGGGGTGGACGAGCTGTGCGCCCGGGCGGACGCCCTGCGGGCCGAGGGGGCCGAGGAGTTCGTGTTCGGCTTCCTCGACGCCGACGGCGCCGTCGACCTGGCCGCCACCGCGGCCGTCGCCGAGGCGATCGCCGGCTGCCGCTGGACCTTCCACCGGGCGATCGACCACAGCGCCGACCGGGCCGCCCTGCGCGCCGCCGTCGGCGCGCTGCCCGGCCTGGACACCTTCCTCACCTCCGGCGCGGCCGCCGGGGTGGACGCCGGGCGCGAGGTGCTGTCGGCCGAGCTGGCCCGGGCCGGCGAGCCCGGGTACCGGCAGCGGATCCTGATCGGCGGCGGCCTGCGGGCCGAGCACCTGAAGGAGCTGCGGGCGGAGGGCTTCGACGGCTTCCACGTCGGCGGCGCGGTGCGGGTCGACGGCTGGCGGACGCCGGTGGACGCGGCCAAGGTCGCCGAGTGGCGGGCGCTGATCGACGCCTGACGCCCCGTTCGGAGGGGCCGGTCCGCGGACCGGCCCCTCCGCGCACTACCGCAGCTGCTCCGGCAGCGGTTCGCCGTGCAGCACCGTCAGCCCGGAGACGGCCCGGGTCAGCGCCACGTACAGCCGCCGCAGGCCGGTCCGCTCGTCCGGCTCCCCCGCGACCACCGCGGCCGGCTCGTCCAGCACCACGTAGTCGTACTCCAGGCCCTTGGCCAGCGAGGCCGGGACGAGGGTGAGCCGGGCCTGCGCGCTGGTCTCGGTGCCGGGGGAGAGGTTCGGCAGGCCGGCCTCGGCCAGCGCCTCGGCGAGCCGCGGGACGCGGGCGTCGGCGGCGATCAGTCCGGTCGAGCCCTCGCGCTCCAGCGCCTCCCGGCAGGCCGCCAGGACCGCCTCCGTGGTGTCCCCGCCCTCGACCTGCCGGAGCGTCAGCGAACCGGGCGCCTCACGGACCGAGGAGGCCGGGGCCAGCCCGGGGGCGATCGACGGGAGCAGCCGGGAGGCGTACGCGATGACCTCCTCCGGCACCCGGAAGCCCTTGGTCAGCTCCTCGATGTGCGCCTGCGGCTTGCCCAGGTGGTGCAGCGCCTCCGGCCAGCTCGCCGTCGCCCACGGGGTGGTGCCCTGGGCGAGGTCGCCGAGGACGGTGGCCGAGCCGGTGGTGCAGCGGCGGCCGACCGCGCGGTACTGCATCGGGGAGAGGTCCTGGGCCTCGTCCAGCACCACGTGCCCGAGCGAGGGGGTGCGCTGCACCAGGTCGGTGGCCTCGTCCACCAGGACGGCGTCGGCCTGCGTCCAGCGGGCGGTCTTCACCGAGCGGCCGGGCTTGGGCCACAGCACCGCCCGCTGCTCCTCGGGCGTCAGCACGCCCTCGGCGCACGCGGCCAGGAACTCCGGTTCGGAGAGCAGCCGCAGGACCAGCTTCGCCGGGTCGACGGCCGGCCAGCACTCCTTGACCACGGCCTTGACGGCGGCGTTGCGGGCGACCGCGTCCTGCACCCGGTCGTCCGGGGCCTCGCCGCCCTGCTCCATCTTCAGCAGCACGGTGTGCGCGATGCGCTGCGGCAGGGCCTCCCGGGCGGCGCCGTAGCGGACGTCGCGGTCCTTCAACTCCTCGATGATCTCGACCAGTTCGTACGCCGGCACGCGCCAGCGGCGGGAGCCGCGGACCACCACGCAGGGCTCGGTGGGCAGCGTGATGCCCGACCGCACCGCCCGGCGCAGCACCTCGGCCATCCGGGCGTCGCCCTTCAGCCGGGCCGCCTCCGGATCGTCCTCGCCCTTCACCTCGACGTGCCCGACCAGCTGCTGCACGGTGGCCTGGGCGACGTCCAGCTCGCCGAGGGCCGGGAGCACCTGCTCGATGTAGGAGAGGAAGGCGTTGTTCGGCCCGATCACCAGGGTGCCGGTCCGGGCCAGGCGCTCGCGGTGCGCGTACAGCAGGTACGCGACGCGGTGCAGGCCGACGGCGGTCTTCCCGGTGCCCGGCGCCCCCTGGACGCAGATGGTGCCCGTGACGTCGGCGCGGACGATCTCGTCCTGTTCGGGCTGGATGGTGGCGACGATGTCGCGCATCGGGCCGACGCGGGGCTTCTCGATCTCGGCGGCCAGCAGGGCGGAGGCGGTGTCGTCCTCGCCCGGGTCGCTGAGGTGCTCGTCCTCGTAGGCGGTGAGCTCGCCGCCGGTGTAGCCGAAGCGGCGGCGGCGCTCGACGTCCATCGGCTCGGTGCGGCTGGCCCGGTAGAACGGCTGGGAGACCGGCGCGCGCCAGTCGATCACCATCGGGTCGCCGTCCGCGTCGTGGACGTGCCGGCGGCCGATGTAGAAGCTCTCTCCGCCGCTGCCCTCGCTCAGCTCCTCGCTGATCGCGTGCAGGTAGTCGAGGCGGCCGAAGAAGAGCGGGGTGTGCGAGAGGTCGGCCAGCGCGGCGATCCTGGCCTCGATCTGGTTGTGCAGGACGAGCGCGGTGACCCAGGTGCCGGTCACGTCGCGGATGTCGAGCGACTCGACGTCCGCGCGCATCGCGCGCAGCGCGGCCCGGGACGCGGCCAGGTGGTCGCGTTCGCGCTGGAGGGGGTCGGTGGTGGGGGTGGCGGGCACAGCGAACCTTCCCGGCCGGCCCGGTGGCGGGCGCAGCGGATCGTAGGAGCTCACGGTGGGTACGGCCGACCGGTTGCCGAACGGTCGGTACCTCCCCCGGCTGCCTGCGGGACTTCAGCAGGTACCACGGTTCGGGAGGGGGCAGACGGACGATCCTAGACCCGCCCGCCGCGGGGTTCCAGCCGGGAGGGTCTCAGGGGCCTCCCCTACCCCGGTCCCGGGGTTCCTCCCTCCGGGGTGCCGGGGCCGCCGTACACCGGGAGGACGACCCGCGCACCTGCGGATACGGCCTTTGGAGTGATGCCGTCGGCCGGTCGGGTGCCTACCGTTGAAGACATGAGCACCACGAACCGAACCCCCCGATCCGGCCCGGCCGGCGCCACCGCCGTCCCCGGGCGCCACCGCAACCCGCTGAGCACCGCCGTGCGCAACGTCGGCATCGCCCTGGACACCGCCGCGCGCGTGATCTTCCTCGGGCGCGACGGTGTCCGCTACTGAGCCGACCGGTACCGGAGCGCGCTACAGCACGTCGTCCGCGTCGATGATCCGGTACGCGTAGCCCTGCTCGGCCAGGAAGCGCTGCCGGTGGGCGGCGAAGTCCTGGTCCACGGTGTCCCGGGCGACCACCGAGTAGAAGTGCGCCGCGTGGCCGTCCGCCTTGGGGCGCAGCACCCGGCCGAGGCGCTGGGCCTCCTCCTGGCGGGAGCCGAAGGTCCCGGAGACCTGGATGGCCACGGTGGCCTCGGGCAGGTCGATCGAGAAGTTCGCGACCTTGGAAACCACCAGGACGCTGATCTCCTTGTTCCGGAAGGCGTCGAAGAGCTTCTCGCGCTGGGCGTTGCTGGTCTCGCCCTTGATCACCGGGGCGTCCAGGGCCTCACCGAGCTCGTCCAGCTGGTCGATGTACTGGCCGATGATCAGCGTCTGGTCCTTCTCGTGCTTCTTGACCAGGGCCTCCACCACCCGCCGCTTGGTCGCCGTGGTGGCGCAGAAGCGGTAGCGCTCCTCCGGCTCGGCGGTCGCGTAGGCGAGCCGCTCGGAGTCGGTCAGGGTGACCCGCACCTCGCAGCAGTCGGCGGGCGCGATGTAGCCCTGGGCCTCGATCTCCTTCCACGGCGCGTCGAAGCGCTTGGGGCCGATCAGGCTGAACACGTCGCCCTCGCGGCCGTCCTCGCGCACCAGCGTCGCGGTCAGGCCGAGCCGGCGGCGGGCCTGGAGGTCGGCGGTGAACTTGAACACCGGCGCGGGCAGCAGGTGCACCTCGTCGTAGACCACCAGGCCCCAGTTGCGGGCGTCGAACAGCTCCAGGTGGGCGTAGACGCCCTTCCGCTTGGTCGTCATCACCTGGTAGGTGGCGATGGTGACCGGGCGGATCTCCTTCTTCGTGCCGCTGTACTCGCCGATCTCGTCCTCGGTGAGCGAGGTGCGCTTGACCAGCTCGTGCTTCCACTGGCGGGCCGAGACGGTGTTGGTCACCAGGATCAGCGTGGTCGACTTGGCGTGCGCCATCGCCGCCGCGCCGACCAGCGTCTTGCCGGCGCCGCAGGGCAGCACGACCACGCCCGAGCCGCCGTGCCAGAAGCCCTCGACGGCCTGCGCCTGGTACGGGCGCAGCTGCCAGCCGTCCTCCGCCAGGTCGATCGGGTGCGCCTCGCCGTCCACGTACCCGGCGAAGTCCTCGGCGGGCCAGCCGAGTTTGAGCAGCACCTGCTTGATCTGGCCGCGCTCGGAGGGGTGCACGACGACGGTGTCCGGGTCGACCCGGGCGCCGACCAGCGGGACGATCTTCTTGGAGCGCAGCACCTCCTCCAGCACCGGCCGGTCGGTGGTGGTGAGCACCAGCCCGTGGGTCGGGTGCTTGAGCAGCTGGAGCCGCCCGTACCGGCCCATGGTGTCCGCCACGTCCACCAGCAGCGCGTGCGGCACCGGGTAGCGCGAGTACGTCACCAGGGCGTCCACCACCTGCTCGGCGTCGTGCCCGGCCGCCCGCGCGTTCCACAGCCCGAGCGGCGTCACCCGGTACGTGTGCACGTGCTCGGGCGCCCGCTCCAGCTCGGCGAACGGCGCGATGGCGCGACGGCAGTCGGCGGCCCTGGGGTGGTCGATCTCCAGGAGAAGAGTTTTGTCGCTCTGGACGATCAGGCAGGACACACATACCTCCGCGAATAGGATCGTCTGGTGACAAGTGAAGCACCTGCCACGGCTCGGGCCCTTCCCCGTGCCCGGCGCCGTAAGGGCGTCCCAGCTACCGCGCATGGAATGCGCGCAGCCATCTATGTTCGCCTATCGCGCGACACAGAGGAAAGCACGTCCCCGGAGCGGCAGCGGGCGGCCTGCGAGGCGCTGTGCGAGGCGCGCGGATGGACGGTTGCGACCGTCGAAGAGGACATCGACGTCTCGGGCTTCTCGAAGGGGTTGGAGCGTCCCGGGCTCCAACGGATCTTGACCCGGCTCGCCGAGTTCGACGTCATCGTGTTCTTCAAGATCGACCGGCTCGCGCGGTCGACGGTGGACTTCGCCGAGATCATGAAGCTCTCGGAAGCGCAGGGCGTAGCGCTGGCGTCGGCGACGGAGCCGCTGGACCTCACGTCGTCCATGGGGCGCGCCATGGCGAAGGTGATCGCCGTCTTCGCCGAGTTGGAGTCCGACACGATCGGCATGCGCGTCTCCAGTGCCCATGAGCACCTGCGGCGGGAAGGCCGCTACACCGGGGGCCGGGTGCCGTACGGGTACCGGGTGGTGCCGAACCCCGACGGCGCGGGCAAGGTACTGGAGGTCAACCCCGAGGAAGCCAGGACGATTCACCTGATCGTGGAGCGGGTCCTAGCGAAGGACTCGCTGATGACGATCGCGACGGATCTCAGCAAGTCCAACGTCCCTTCGCCTGGCCATACTTCGCGGCAGACGACGGGGAAGCGCAGCGACTCGAAGCAGTGGTACACGGGTTCCCTCCGGAGCCTGCTCACCAATCCGCAGTTGCTCGGGCAGGTGATCGAGGACGGTAAGCCCATCCTGCGGACGGATGGCCTGCCGCTGGTCAACCGCACACCGATCCTGGACATGGACACCTGGCAGGCCCTTCAGGACGAACTGAGCCGACGTGCCAACCCCCGGGACCGGCGGCGCGAAGGCACGTCGCTGCTGCGCGGAATCGTTCACTGCTCCCTGTGTGGCTTCCGGATGTACACCTACGTTGCCAAGGGGCGGCTTCGGTACCGCTGCATCGGCCGGTTGAAGAAGCGGCAGGGCGGGGAGCACATCGACTGCTACGGCGTAAGCATTGCCGGCGAGGCGATGGAAGAACACGTCGAAGCAACGTTCCTTAAGGCGTTCGGTCAGCTTCCGGTCGTTCGGATGATCGAACAGGCCGGGGAGGACTTCCGGCCGCAGATCAGGCAGGCGAAGGAGGCGCTGAGCGACCTTGAGAAGGACCGGTACGACCGTGGCCTGTTCAAGGGTGAGGACGGTGCCAACCGCTTCGCTGCGCAGTACGTCAAGCTAGAAGAGCGCATCGCCTCATTGGAGGAGAAGCAGCGCCACGCCAAGCCTGCCGGGTTCGTGGCCGTCCCGACGGGACAGACGTACGCGCAGCACTGGAAGGCGGCGGACACGGCGGGAAAGCGAGACATCCTGTTGGATGCAGGTGCGTACGTGGAGGTCTCGCCTGCGAAGAAGAGCGGCCGCACGCTCGACACTTCGCGGTTGGCAGTGTTCCTCGGGGAAGACGGCCAGATTAGGCGTGCAGACGCCGACGGCAAGGATGTTGAGAAGGTAATCCGCGAAATCGCAGCACGAGAAGCGGGAAGCCGGGATCGCTAGCCCCCTCGCGGCGCCGTAGCAGCCCCTGTAGCCCCGTCTGGCCCCTGTCGGTCGGGCGGGGCTTCTTCGTGCCCGTAGACGGCCGCGCAGCCGTTCTGCTTGCACCGGCCTGGCTGTGCCGCTCGCCGGCCTGCGCCTCGGAAATCCGGTGGTGGGTTGTCCAGCGTTCCTGGCAGCGTGTGTGACCTGCGGGATTGCTGTCGGGGGCGCCGGTTAGGGTCACGGGCGACGCCTGCACTTCGGTCACGGTTTCGTCGGGGGTATGACGAAGCGATGTTCGGGGGGTGGGGTCTGCTATGCGCTGCTTTGCTTCTTTGCCCCCGGTCCGCTGTGTGGCCCTGACCCTTGCGGTTGCTGGCCCGCAACGCCCTCGCCGAGACGCTTCATGATCAACATAAACGGAAAGGCGGGTTCGCTTGTCGGCCCTTGATGAGTCACGCGCGACATGCTCCGAGTGTGGGGGTCCACGCCTCCGGCCCGACCGTGCAACGTGCGGTGCGACGTTGTGTGTCGAATCGGCACGGTTGCAGGTTGCTGCTCGCCGTGCGCGTGAGGCGGTGCGTGCTGCTGCGGGTGCTCCACGGTGTCATCGCTGCGATGAGCCGCACGGTCGTGAGGCGTGGGCGCTGTACTGCGTGCGGTGCGCCGAGGAAGTGGACGAATCCCGGCGGGCGGAGCGCCGCAAGCTCTCGGAGCAGAGGCGACAGGCGGGCGCTCAGAAGCCTTGCCAAGGGCCGAAGTGCTCAAAGCCCGTGGGGTTGTCATCAAGCGGCCCTGACCGGCTCTACTGCTCGGATCAGTGTCGTCGCGCTGCTGAGCATGTACGGAAGCGTGCTCGAACCAAGCCCAGCCCGGTGTCGTGCCGCCGCTGCGGCAAACCCGTCGTCCTCAAGTTCCGTGACGGGGTATGCCGCGCCTGTCAGAAGGTGCAGCGCACTGCCGCCCGCCGGGTGACCTTGCAGCGGCGGGTGCGTGAAGCGCATGGGGACGCCGGCTGTTTTCACTGCTTGGCCGCCCTGCCAGAGGGAGGCGTGATCGACCACCTGATCCCCATCTCACGGGGTGGCCTGTCGACGGTTGCGAACATGCGCGTGGTCTGCGTGACATGCAATGCGTCGAAGAAGGATCAACTCATGGACGAATGGAATCCGCCGCTTCTCGCGGCTTGCTGACCCCTGGCCGACAGGGCGTGCCCACTGAGGTTGCCGCGTTGGCTTTGCCGAGTCGATCGGTGCAGCAGCCCAGCGGGTAGGGGTGACGGGGTGACGTTCGAGGGGTCAAATCTAGGTTCTTCTATGACACAACGAGTCTAGAGAAAACCTGAAATCACCCCTTCGAACGTCACCCCCGTCACCCGATGGACCCGGGTGGGAATTCGTCCCCCTCTTCTACTCCCGAGAGAGGGAGCGCAGGACTACCGCGCACCCCACCGACGGGAACCGGCGGTCTGAGTGCCTGCCCCTACAGCAACCCTGCCCGTGCACCACGCACCCGCGTTACCGGGTGGCCGCCGGAGTCGTGCGGCAGGGTGCGGGGGCTGCACCGCCCACGAGTAACCCCGTCCGCCAGGGCGGGCCGAACCGGGGCACAGAGGTGCGGCCCCCATCTGACCAGGACCGCCATGAACGGCACCGACGGCGCGCACGGCGGACGTCAGATTCCGGCGACGCCCTGAATGTCGTCCTCGATGACGAGGATGTGCTCTTCGCCGTTCGGGTCCCCGATGACCTGGACGCCCGGTTCGTCCTTCTCGACCTTGATGCCTTTAGCGGCCTTCTCGGCCTGCTCGGCCTTGAACTTCTCTCCAGCGGCCTTCAGCGAAGGGATCTCCATGGTCTCTCCAACCGAGTCGATTCTTAGGGTGACCTCTCGTCACCGAAAGTAGCCTGCTCAAGAGGTGTTGCATTCAAACACCACGTTGGACAGGACGAATCGCGGAGGCGTTCCGGCGCACGATCAGCACCAAGTCCGCGGCGAGGTGCACGCCGGGCGCGATCACCGGCTGTTCGCCGGTCGCTTCTCCAGCCTACTTTCCTTGGGGGTGCCGTGCGCTGTATCGACTGCCTCTCGCCCCCGACTCACCGAGGGCGCTGCGAGGCCCACCACGCGGCCTACGAAGCCCGTCCCTCGGTCCGTGCCCGCCGCCGGCTGCTCGCCCTGGTGGCACGACGCCACAGCGGCGCGGAGCGCCTTCGACGGCGGGTCGACCGGACGGGCTCCGCGGTGTGCGGGCTGTGCGGCGACGACTTCCCCGCGGCCCTGGTCGACGTCGACCACCGGCAGCCGCTTGCCCTCGGTGGCGAGGACACGGACGACAACGTGTGGTCGCTGTGTCGCGAGTGCCACCGGGGGAAGACCGCACGGGACTTCGGGGTGTTCGCCGTGGGCCCCCGAGTTGCTACTTCCGCGACCACAGGGCCGCGAGGGTGCCGCCGCCTGCTGTGGCTGCGGTGATGAGCCACGCGGGGATGCTCTGGATGGTCAAGTGCAGTCCACCCCACCTAAGTTCGAACTGCGGACGCCTGGCTGGCGGATTCTTCTGAGGCATGCGCATAGGAGAGCACAGGATTCGCGGTTGCGGTGGTGGGGCCCCGCATGAATGATCTGAGCCCTTTGTGAGGACCCCCATGCCGCGAAGACCCCGCCCACCGTGCTCCGTCCCGGGGTGCCCCGAGCTGACGGCCCGTGGTGGTCGCTGTCCGCAGCACCAGCGCGAGGCAGAGCAGCAGCGAGGCAGAGCGCGGCTACGACCGGTGTCGTCCGACAGGGAGCGCGCCGGCCTCCACCGCAGCTTCCGGCGTCTGTGCGAGGCACCCCCCAGGTGGGTACCCCCCCATCGGTCCCGGCCTCGACCGGCAGGGAGCTGACTTTCTGGCATGGCTCATTCAAGTGTTTCGGTGGGCTGTGACACTGGGTGACCCCCAAGCAGTCTCCGACGGCCGTCTCGGAAACGATGGTTTGTGAGACGGTCCGCTGGCAGGGCGCAGCGACCCTGATTCGGTGTTCAAAACCCGTCTCAAAACCTTCTCGGAACCCGTGGTGTTATGAGACGGGTTCTGAGACGATTGAGACATGACGACGACCAAGACCACCGGCCACCTGATCGGCTACGCGCGAGTGTCCACCGACGACCAGGAGGCGCAGCTCCAGCACGACGCGCTGACCGAAGCGGGTTGCGCCCGGATCTTCACCGACAAGGCGTCGGGCAAGAACACGGACCGCCCGGAGCTGTCGGCCGTGCTGGACTACCTTCGCCCCGGGGACACCCTGTGCGTGTGGAAGCTGGACCGCTTCGCCCGTTCGCTGATCGACCTTGTGACGATGGTGGACGCGCTGTCTGCGCGCGGGGTCGGCTTCAAGGTCCTGACGGGCGCGCTGGCGAGCATCGACCCGAACACTCCGGACGGGCGGCTCATGCTCCAGGTGGTCGGCGCGATGGCGGAGTTCGAGCGTTCGTTGATCAAGGACCGGACCCGCGCCGGGCTGGAAGCGGCGAAGGCTCAGGGTCGGACCGGCGGGCGTCCGTCGGTGATCAGTGAGGACAAGCTGACGATAGCCCGTGCCCGCCGCGCCAAGGGGGAGAGCGTGAGCAGCATCGCGAAGGCCCTCGGGATCAGCCGCGCGACCCTGTACCGCCACCTGGACGACCCGGAGTCGTAGCCGCTGCGCCGTACCGCGGGAGGAGCCGTCTGCCCTGCTGTGGGGTGGGCGGCTCTTTGGCGTGTCCGGGGGTTGGGGGAGGGTGCTGAGGAAGTTCCCGGCCTGTGCCCGCCGGCGATCCCGGCCCCAGCATCGCGCGTGCACCCTGGGTGTGATGCCGTTTTCCCGCCCCCGATCTTCAACTCGCCTGTCACGTAGGCGCAGCGGTGTCGGGGCAGCCGGAGAAAGGCGCCCGTTAAGGGGGCTGGAAGGGGCGTCTGCGGGGCGTGAACGTCCCGGGAGCGCGGGAGAGACCCCAACGGGGTGCGCTGGGGCCTCTCGGGGGGTGTCGGGACAGGGTCAGATGGTGCCGAAGTCCCCGGCCTGGACGCCCGCGACGAAGGCGGACCACCCGGCGGGCGAGAACGTCAGCCGGGGGCCGTCAGGGTCCTTGGAGTCACGCACGGGGACTACATCGGGAACGTTGGCGGCCATCTCTACGCATGCGCCGCCGTTGTCGCTGTAACTGGACTTGAACCATGCGGGTTCGGTCACTGGAGTTCCTCTCGTACCTTGCTGATCAGCGCCACGGTTGCGGCCTGCGGTAGCGCTTCCACCTGCAAATGATGGTAGGCCGTGAGCAGCGTCCGGACGGCTTCGGGATCGCGCTCGTACAAGCCCTGCTGGGCAGACTCCGAGTAGGCGGTTACCGAGTGATTCGGTAGCCCCAGGAGGTAGACCGGTAGGTTGAGGCTGCGGGCTGCACCCATGGAGTAGGGCGCGATTTGAAGCGTCACGTGCGGGAGCGCCGCGACGGCGATGAGGTGATCCAGCTGCGCTGCCATCTGGACGGGGCTGCCGATGGGGCGTCGGATGCAGCTCTCGTCCAGGATCGCAAAGAGTCGTGGTGGTGGCTGGCGGGCGAGCAGTCCTTGGCGGCTGGCCAGGATCCTTAGTCGTTCGTCGGCCTGCGTCTGGCCAATCGCACCCCTGCTCAGCGCAGCGGTGACAAGCTCTGCCGCGTACTCCGGCGTCTGGAGCAGACCGGGGATGATTCCGACTTCGAAGCACCTGATCTCAACCGCCTTCGCCTCCTCCACGACGTACTGACCGAAGCCTTGCAGCAGTGCGCTTGCCCGCACATCGAGGAACAGGTTCACGAACTTGGTCCCCGAGTCGAACGCTTGATCAACCTTTCGTGCGAATGGCAAAGTTGGTGGCTTCCGACCGGTTTCCACAGATGAGATATGTCCCGGCGAGTAGCCCGTGCGCTCGGCCAGCCGGTCCTGCGTCATCTTCAACTCCCCACGATGCGACCGAAGTTGGGCACCGAATGACGCCTGCGGAGAGCTGTCTGGCGTGAGCGGCTTGATGTTCAAGCGCCCCCCTTTCTTTCCGATTCGCAACGTTGAAAGCTTTTTGAGACTAGGGGACAGTTGGCGCGCCCGGTAGTCGATGCACTACGGAACGGAGCGCACGTTGACGCACAGCACCGACCTCCCCTCACCGCTCCCCCCTGCCCCGAAATCCACCCCGGAGCCCGACCCGAAGCCAGACAAGGAGTCCGACTACTGCCCGAGGGACGGTGAGGTTCTGACCGTCACCCGACCGGAGCAGAACGTCGGCCCGCCGGACCAGGACGGCTTGGTGGAGTGGCGGTGCCCCCGGGGCCACTTCGGGTACTTCCTGCCGGCGGAGCACCTCGTGAAGCACCCGTACGACGACCGGATTCAGGTGTGCGGCATGAAGCGCCGTACCGACCCGGACGCCGTCTCGGTCGTCGCCTGAGAGCACCGATGACCACGCCCAGGTGACCCCCCCCGACACCTGGACGAACCCCCTGAAGACCCCCGCCCCGAGCGCGCTGTCATGGCCGACTTTGTGCTCGGGACGGGTTCCAACTCCCGCACCCCGCCCGGGGGCTAAGAACCGGGCCGGAAAGGTCGGTTGCGGGAACGGTGGTCTCGTCCGCCCGTGCAACACCAACCCCCGTACGGGCGGGCGGGACCGCCACCTGAAGACCCCCGTCCTGGTTGCTGTCACCGACCATCCAAGGGATCAGTACACACGACCAGGACGGGCTCCAACTCCCGCACCCCGCCAACACCTCAGCCGGTGGCGGACACGCCCGGTGCGGGACCGGTGGCCCCGTCCGTACGCGACCCCCGCTGTGGATGGGCGGGACCACCCCAAGACCAGCACCGACACGACGGACCGAACGTGCCAGTGCCCTCCGTTGTGTCGGGCGCCCCCGGAACGCGTGGCGAACCGGCCGGCGCACGCTGAACGCCCCTTGCCCGCCTGTTCAAACCTCCCGGGCAAGGGGCACCCCTCAACCCCCGGTAGAAGGTCCGTTGATGGTCCGGACCCTGCCGGGCGCACACCGGGCTCGGATCCCGCGTGTGCACGCCGATCCCCCGCCGAATGTTCTGACACCAACGGACGGCCGGGGGATCGGCCGCCTAATACCCCTTGCCTACGACGGGAACTCCCTTGACGCAGACGGACATTCGCCAGCCGGCACGCTGGCTCAGGGCCGAGATGCTGGTCATGAACGAGTACGAGCGGCTACTCATGACCGTGCCCAAGGACCAGCCCGGTCTGTTGCTGCCCGGGGTCTACGTCCGCCAGGGCGAGCAGGTGGCGGACGCCGCGGTGCGCGGACTCGCCGAACAGACCGGTCTGCGCCGGGAGATCACCCATCACCTGGGCGTCGACCAGCACCCGGCCAACCCGGCGACCGGCGACGTCGAAGGGCTGACGATCGTCTGCGACGGCGGCGACGCCTCCCTGTTGGAGATGAAGTTGCTCGCCGAACAGGGCGTTCCGGTCGGCGCGTTCCGCGAGATCAGCGGGCACCGGTGGGTGGGCCTGGGCGAAGTTGCCGACCTTGCCGACCCCTACGTGGTGACGCGCGTCCGGGTCGCCGTGGGCATCCTGAACAGCAAGTTGCGTCAGCCGCTCTTGTACATCGGACAGCCGGCGGAAGGGCGCCACGTCGCATGATGGGCGAGACGTCCGGCGGCGGCTTCAACCCCGAAGGCAAGGCCTGGCGCGCTGAGTACTCGTTCCGAGGGCAGCCCGGTATCCCCGGAGTCGTCTCCGGCTGCTCCGACGTCCACGGGTTCGCTGCCACACACTCGTTCGAACGGCTGGCCGCGCACCTGATTTCGGAAGCGGCGC
>NZ_JBEZUT010000201.1:0-15858 GCF_040636595.1 Kitasatospora sp. NPDC036755 | reverse complement strand
GGCCGGGGCGGCGGGCGCGGCGGCGGCCGGGGCCTGCGGGGCGGGCGGCAGGACGGGCGGCGGCGCGTCGATGTAGCCGGTGGCCGGGTCGACGGCCGGCTCCTCGACGACCGGAGCGGCGGGGGCGACGGGCGCCGCGGGCGCCTCCGGTGCGGGCACCTTGGTGAAGGCGACGGTCGGCTTGTGGCCGCCCTCGGCCGGAACGCCCCCGGTCTCGACGGGCGGCGCCGACTCGGCGGCGGCCTCGGCCGCGCCCGCCTCCGGCACCCGCCGGAAGGCCATGGTCGGCTGGTGCCCGCCCTGAGCGGGGCCTTCGGAAGCGGACTCGGCCGCCCCCGGCCCGGCGGGCTGCTCCCCCTGCGGCCCGACGGGCCCAACCTCGCGCTCGGTGCTCACGGACGACCTCCATAGCTGGCAGAACCAAGGACCATAGTTTTTCGCACTGTCGATTCGATTGCCGTAAGGACCCCTCTGAAGAACTCATAAGAATCCTTAGCCGGCACCGACGCCGGACCGACGGCCGGGGCTCCCCTCCCCCGCCGGACGTCCCGCGATGCGGACCGCGCGCCCTCGGCCTTGGGTGTTCGACCCCGTGCCGGTTAGCCTGGCGCTCACAACTGACACGCGGGAGCTTGGACCCACCAGGCTGAGAGTGCGCATGACGACCGTACGCCACCTGGGTGACGGACGGCCGAGGGGGCGCAGACCGCCGGAACCTGTCCGGGTAATGCCGGCGTAGGGAGTATCGGCCATGCCGTCTGCTTCGCCATCCTCTTCTTCGGGCGCGCCCGAGTCCACGGGTCCCTCCGGGGCCGCGGAGCGCTCCGGATCCGCGGACCCCTCCGGGCCCACGGCCACGGCCCTGCTGGAGCGCCCCGGGCGCACCGAGCACATCGAAGCGCCGCTGGTCCTGGACACCGAGCCGCCGCGCACGCTGCGCTTCCGCGACCACTTCGCGCTCTGGATGAACCTGGGCGTCAGCCTGATCGGCTTCTCCACCGCCGCCACCGTGCTCGGCGCCCGCGGCAGCGAGCTGTCGCTGGCCGCCGCGGTCACGGCGATCACCGTCGGCACGGCGGTCGGCACCGCGATGCTCGGTGTGGCCGCGCTGATCGGCGCCCGCACCGGCGCCCCCGCGATGGCCAACCTGCGCGGGCTGTTCGGCACCCGGCTGTCCTACCTGCCGACGGTGCTGAACATCGTGCAGTGCGTCGGCTGGGGCGTGTTCGAGCTGCTGACCATCTCGGCGGGCGCGCAGACCGTCGCGCACACCACCGGCTACCGCTGGCTGTTCGTCCTGCTCGCGGGCGCGCTGACCACCGCGCTGACCATCTGGCCGCTGGGCTCGATCGCCGTGCTGCGCCGCTTCGTGGCCGGGGCCGTCGCGGTGGCGATGGTGTACTTCACCGTCCAGCTGGGCCGCCAGGGCGTGCCGGACCCGGGCGCGGGCAACTGGCACGGCTTCCTGGGCGCCACCGACGCGATGATCGCGGTGTCGGTCTCCTTCGTCCCGCTGGCCGCCGACTACACCCGGCACTCGCGCACCCCGCGCTCGGCGTTCTGGGGCAGCTTCTCCGGCTACACGATCGCCCAGGTTTGGTGCTACGTGCTCGGCCTGATGGCGCTGCTGCAGTCGGACGGCGACCCGAACCGGATCTTCGACTCCTTCCTCGGCGTCTGGGCCGGCTGGCTGTTCCTGCTGGTGCTGGTGCTGCGCGAGACGGACCAGTCCTTCGCCAACGTGTACTCGACCGCGATGTCGGTGCAGAACCTGCTGCCGAAGGTGGACCGCCGGGTGCTCTCCGGCGCGATCGGCGTGCTGATCACCGTGCTGGCGCTGCAGATCGACGAGTTCACCGACACCTACTACGGCTTCCTCGGTCTGATCGGCTCGGTGTTCGTGCCGCTGCTGGCGGTGCTCGTGGTGGACTACTTCCTCGGCGCCGGCCGGCGCGGCTGGAACCTCTCCGCCGACGCGCCGTCCCGCTGGCTGATGCTGCTGCCGTGGGCACTGGGCTTCGCGGTCTACCAGTTCATCGCCCCGACCAAGGTGGCCGGCTGGTGGACGGACCTCTGGACCTCCGCCCAGGAGGCGCTGCACTTCACCCCCCAGGAGTGGACCTCGGCCTCGCTGTTCGCCTTCCTGGTGCCGGCCCTGGTCACCTGGGCGCTCACCCCGCTCGGCCGCCGCGCCGCCCGGTCCTGAGGAATCCGCCCGGTCCCGGGCGGACGGCCCCGGGCGGGCGGCCCCGGGCGGGCGGCCCGCACCGGCGCGGCCGGGCGGCGGGGCGCAGACGGCCCCACAGGTTGGGGCCGTCTTCGTCCGCGCTTCACCTGCGCCACCTATCGTTGGGCCCGTGACCAGCCCAGACCTGTCCTCGACGGCGGCGCGCACCGCGCCTCCCGTCCAGGTGATCGCCCACCGCGGTTCCTCCCACGCCCTGCCCGAGCACACCCTCGCGGCCTACCGACGCGCGCTCGACGAGGGCGCGGACGCGCTGGAGTGCGACGTGCGGGTCACCGCCGACGGCGCGCTGGTCTGCGTGCACGACCGCCGGATCGGCCGGGTCTCCAACGGCCGGGGCACCGTCTCGGCGATGACCCTCGCCGAGCTGGAGGCGTACGACTTCGGCGCCTGGAAGACCGGCCGCCCCAGCACCGACCCGGAGCTGCGCGGCGTGCTGCGGCTGGAGCGGCTGCTGGAGCTGGTGGTGGAGTGCGGCCGCCCGGTGGACCTGGCGATCGAGACCAAGCACCCGGTGCGCTTCCGCGGCCGGGTGGAGACCGAGCTGCTCCGGACGCTGGAGCGGTTCAAGATCGGCGCGACCCGGGAGGGCGACCGCCCGTCCGCCCGGATCATGAGCTTCTCCCCGATCGCGCTGAACCGGGTGGCCGCCGCCGCGCCGCAGTACCGGCGGGTCTTCCTGTTCGAGCGGACCCTGCCGCTGCTCGGCCGGCTGCGCCCGGGCTCGCCGCTGCCGGGCGGGGCGCGGATCGCCGGCCCGGGCATCGAGCTGGTGCGGGCCCGCCCCCGGTTGGTGACCCGGCTGCGGGAGCTGGGGCACGAGGTGCACGTCTGGACGGTGGACGAGCCGGCCGACGTCGAGCTCTGCCTGGAGCTCGGGGTGTCCGCGATCATCACCAACCGGCCCGCGGAGGTGCTGGCGCAGCTCGGCCGGTGATCGGCCGGTGATCGGCCGGGGCGGCTCGGACCGGACCCGTCGGCGGCCGGGCTCCGCGCCCTCCGAACCCCTCCGATCCGATCACTCTGGTCGGCAGTCAAACCTTCCTCGCACGAAATTGCCGGAATTCTTGCGGCCGGGCGACGGAGGGTGAGCGGGGAATGACCTGATGTCGACCGACGGTCGCCTCACTCGAAATGGGCTCGCGGGATCGTCCGGTGCTCGTTTCCGACGCATTACCAAGGGGCATCTCTCCCTCGGCATACGCTGAAGGAGGTCCGGGGGTGGCGTTGATGGTGGCGCGTGAAGTGCCGACTTCATCGACCATGGCAGTGCCGCACGGCCCAGCGAGTGTCGGGGTCGCACGGCGCCGACTGCGTCGAGATCTGGGTGACCGGCAGGTACCGGAACCGGTCATCGATGATGCTGTTCTGATCCTTTCCGAGCTGTTGAGCAACGCCTGTCGGTACGCCCGTCCGCTCGGCCCGCTGCCGGCCCTCGGCCGCAGCGCCAGGGCCGAGGTGCTCGGGCAGGTGCTGGTCGGCGTCCCGTCCGGGACGCGCTCCGCGCCGGGCGGCCGGGAGCCCGCCGAGGGCCCGGAGGAGCCGGACGGCGGGGTGCTGGTCCGCTGGCAGATGCACGCCGACGGGGTGCTCACCCTGGAGGTCACGGACGGCGGGGCGGCCACCCGGCCGCTGCCCGCGAGTCCCTCGCTGACCTCGCGCGGCGGCCGCGGCCTGAGCATCGTCGACCAGCTGGCCAGCGACTGGGGCGTGCGCGACGCCCCCGGCGAGGTCACGGTCTGGGCGGCGCTGCCCGCCCGGGCCCGGCACGCCCGGCGCACCGGAGGCGATGCCCGTAGCGCGTGAGCCGGGCTCGGGGAATGTGTCGTTAGGCTTCCCGGGACACAGGACCACCGTTCCCGGGAGAGCCGCAGCATGGGCAAGAAGGCCGCCAAGAAGGCGCCGCAGCGCCAGTCCACCACCGCCGTCACGGGCGAGATCCCCGTGGTCGGGGCCCGCGAGGACTGCCCCTGCGGCTCGGGCCGCCGGTACAAGGCGTGTCACGGCCGGGAGGCCTCGCACGCGGTGCAGGAGCTGGTGCACCGCCCGTTCGAGGGCCTGCCGGGCGAGGCCGACTGGGTGGCGCTGCGCGAGCTGGTGCCCGCCGCCACGGTGCCGCTGACGCTGGCCGCCGGGGTGGCCGAGGGCGCGACCGGTGACGTCCCGTCGGTGACCCTGGCCACCGTCCTGCCGCTGGCCTGGCCGGCCCTGCGCCGCCAGGACGGCTCGATCCTGCTCGGCCTGCAGACCCAGTCCTCCTCCGGCGACCTCAGCCGCGACCTCGCGGACGCCCTGGAGCTGGCCCTCACCACCGAGCCGGGCAGCCCGGTGCCGGCCCGCCGGACCGTCCCGGGCGGGCGCCGCCTCCAGGACCTGCTGGACACCACCGCCGCGTTCACGCCCGCCGTGCACACCGGCTTCGAGTTCTGGCTGGAAGACGCCGAGGCCGCCACCGGCGAGGTCGCCGCCTCCCTGGAGCGCGCCAACGCCTCGGCCATCCCGACCGAGAAGCTCACCGGCGTGGACTCCGCCTACTGGTGCGGCACCCCGGACAAGAACCACCTGCGCTGGGTGATGACCGTGCCCGAGGAGCAGCTGCTGGACGCGCTGGCCCGGCTGAACACGGCCGGCGAGGCCTCGCTCGGCCCGGACACCCGCCTGGTCGGCTCCTTCCGCGCGCACGGCCTGACCGTCCCGGTGTGGGACCTCCCGCTCGCGATGACCGCCGCCGACTGCGAGAAGCCGGCCGCCGAGTTCGCCGAGCGGCTGGCCGCCGTGCTCGCCGACGGGACCCCGCTGACGGCCGAGGAGCGGCGCACCCGCGCGAACCTGGTGAACCGTCAGGTCACCCTGAACTAAAGCGCGCAGGTGTCCGCGTGATACGCGTCACATTGTCGCGGTGAACGCGCAATTTCCGGGCGTGGAGGGCGTCTTGGAAATTGGCGCGGGCGCGGATCCTTGTTACTGTCTAAAGAGTCCGGCCGCTGGTGCATCCCCCGTCGCCAGCGGTCGGATCTTTTGTTTTCCGGAGCGCCCTCGGGAGCGCCCGTTCTCAGTAGGCCGAGCGTCCGCTGTCCAGCCGGACCGCCGCCTCCACCAACTCCCCCAGCAACGGCCCGACCTGCGGCAGCCAGACCCGGCCGCCGACGCCCGGCCGCGGTGCCAGCACCCAGCGCACCCTCCCCCGGCCTTCGCCCGGAGGGGCCCCCACGGCCGCGCCACCGGGCGGCAGCGGCAGGAAGCCGCCCGACCCGTGGTAATGCAACGAGCCTGGCACCCAAGGGAGTTGGACGAGCATGTCACCGAGCATGTCCAGCGAGTACGGGGCCACCAGCAGCGCGTAGCGGCCCGGCATCGCCAGCACCGGGCCGAGCGGCAGCCGCAGCGCGCTCAGGTAGACCAGCGCCCGGGCGCCGGCCGCCGCGGGCAGGCTGACCGCCGAGACCGTGGAGCCGGTGGCGGCCAACACCGGCGCGTCCGGGCTCTGCCGCTCCCACCACCAGCGCACCATCCGGGCGTCCGTGGTGGCGGCCAGCAGCGAGGGGTCGTGCGGGTGGGCGCCGGGGACGGTGCAGTCCAGGTCCCCGCAGGAGCAGCGGCCGTCGCGCAGCACGGCGCCCGGCACCACGGGCCAGCGGTGGTCGACGGCGGCCGTCAGGGCCGCGGCCAGCCGGGCGGAACGTTCCTCGGGCCGGCCCTTCGGGTTCTCACGCATGGCGCTCGTTCCTTTCCCTGACCGCTCGGTTCGCTCCGCCCGGCGTCCGTCGGGATCCTCCGCGCGGGCCGGCCGCGGCACGGCCCCGGGCGACGCGGAACGGGGCGGGCGGCAGGGCGGACGGCGCGGCTGCAACGCGGAGCGGGTGTGGAGCACGACATGAAGGGCCGCGCACCGGCACAGCCCTTGGAACGAGAATCCCGTACGCGACCGGATGGACGCCGCCCGGGCGCGCTTGGTTCCACCGTACGAGTGAGAGAGTTCCGGCCGGAGCGGCTCGCGGGCGGCACGGACATACGATCCGGACGGCCGCCCGGTCCGTCCTCCCGGTTCTGCCCGTTCGCGGCCCCCTCCATGCCTCCCGGGCCGACCGGCGCGTGCGTGAACCCCGCGCGCCCCCCGACCGGGTCGCGATGGATGTGGAACAGGCCACCGCGTCGTCCTGGATCTGGACATGCCCCGAATGGCCTGTGTAGAAGTGGTGGCATTGCTGTCGATCAATGACGAGTAGTAGCGAATCGAGGCGAAACACGCCCTTTGGCCGTGCTCGCTCCACATCGGCCGTACCTGGGGGTTTCGCATGGCACGTAGCACCGCGTCAGGAGTGACGGCATGAACGAGTCCCACCCGTCGGCGGCCCTCCCGACCACGACGACCGCCGAGCCGGGTGAACCCGGCTGCGCAGGCGGGCTCACCGTCCTCGACCTGCCCGACCTGCCCGGCCCCGTCGACGCCCCGGGCGGCACGGCGGACGACCGCACGCCGCCGTCCGCCGCCGTGCAGGACCGTTTGGCCGGACGCCTGTCCGATATCACCAGCCTGCACGAGCACACCGAGCGGCTCGCCCGCGCCCGCGGCCTGGCCGCCACCCTGGACACCGTCCTCGCCTCCGGCGCCGCCCTGCTCGGCGCCCGCCGCGGCATGCTGGTCACCAGGCGGCCCGGCGGCGGGCCCGGACAGCCGGTCGGCTTCGGCCTCGACCGCGCCAGCCTCGGAGCCCTGGAGACCGTCCCGGCCGAGCAGAGCCTGCTGGCCCGGCTGCTGCGCGAACGGGACCGGCCCGCACAGCTGCACTCCCCCGACCTCGCCGAGGACCCGGCCATCGGCGCCCGGCTGCGCGAACTCGCCGGTTACCTCGGCCTCGGCGGCGCCTACGGGCTGCCGCTCGCCACCGACGAGGACGGCCCGCTCGCCGCCGCCCTCTGGTTCTACGACGAGCCCGCCGGACCGACCGACTGCCAGCGCGAACTGGCCCGCCACTACTGCGAGGTCGCCGCCCCGCTGCTCGCCAAGCAGCTGGAGGCGGACCGGATCTCGCGCACCACCGAGGCACTGCGCCGCGGTCTGCTGCCCGACCGGCTCCCCCGGGCCGCCGGGCTGCGGCTGGCCGCCCGGCTCGTCCCGGCCGGCCTGGACCGCTCCACGGGCAGCGACTGGTACGACGCGATCCCGCTGCCGGACGGCACCGTCGGCCTCACCGTCGGCTCCGTCTCCGGCGACGGCCCCGGCGCGGGCCCCGGCTCCGCCCCCGGTGCGGCGGCCGCGATGGGCCGGATCCGGGCCGCGCTGCGGGCGTACGCGGTACTGGAGGGCGAGGACCCGGTCTCCGTCCTGGGGGACCTGGAGCTGCTGCTCAAGACCACCGAGCCGACCCGCACCGCCACCGCCGTCTACGCCTGGGTCGAGCCCGAGGAGCGCCGGATCACCCTGGCCGGCGCCGGGCACTGCCCGCCCGTCCTGGTCGGCCGGCAGGGCGCCGAGTTCGTGGAGACCTCGCTCTCCGCCCCGCTCGGCATGCTGACCTGCTGGGAGGCGCCCGGGGTGGAGTTCGTCGCCGAGCGCGGCGACACCCTGCTGCTCTACACCGAGGGCCTGGCCCGCCGCTGCGGCCCCACCCTGCACGCCGGGCAGGCCAACCTGCGCCGGGCCGCCGCCGACGCCCCGCGCGACGTGCGGATCGACCCGGACCGGCTCTGCGCCCACCTGCTGGCCGTCTGCCCGGCACCGGGGACGGCGGGCCCGGCCACCGACGACCTGATGCTGCTGGCGGCCCGCTTCGAGTGACAGTTCGAGCCCGGAACGACCGGGCGGCCGGGCGTCCGTACCATGGACGCACGGCCGCCCGCGCGTGTCGCGATCCGACACCTCCCCCGAGGGGCGGCGGTACCACCCCCCAAGGAGGCGTTGCACGTGACCGAGGACCGTACCCCCGCGGTGGCCGAGAACCCCGAGGCCGAGGGCGGCGAGGAGGCCGAGGAGTTCAAGGGCCGCAAGAACGGCCTCTACGGCGAGATCTCGGACGAACTGGCCGCCTCGATGCAGTCCGGCTGGGCCGACACCGAGCTGCACGGCCTCACCCCCGTCGCCCAGGCCCCGTACGCGGCCGAGCGCCGCGCCAAGCTGTCCGCCGCCTTCCCGGGCGAGCGCCTGGTCGTCCCGGCCGGCAACCTGCGGGTGCGCTCCAACGACACCGACTACGCGTTCCGCGCCTCCAGCGAGTACGTCCACCTCACCGGTGACCGGACCGAGGACGCGGTGCTGGTCGGCGAGCCGACCGGCGCGGCCGGCCACGAGTTCACGCTCTACCTGCTGCCCCGCTCGAACCGCGAGAACGGCGAGTTCTGGCTGGACGGCTACGGCGAGCTGTGGGTCGGCCGCCGGCACAGCCTGAGCGAGCAGGAGCAGCTGCTCGGACTGCCCGCCCGGGACGTGCGCAAGGCCGCCGAGGAGCTGGCCGCCAAGGCCGCCGACTCCGCCGTGCCGACCCGGATCGTCCGCGGCTACGACGCCGGCCTGGAGGCCGCGCTCGCCGACGCGCTGGACGCCGACAAGGACGCCGGGTTCAAGGAGTTCCTGAGCGGCCTGCGGCTGGTCAAGGACGAGTGGGAGATCGGCGAGCTGCGCGCCGCCTGCGACGCCACCGTCAAGGGCTTCACCGACGTGGTCCGCGAGCTGGGCCAGGCCGTCGCCACCTCGGAGCGCTGGATCGAGGGCACCTTCTGGCGCCGCGCCCGGGTCGAGGGCAACGACGTCGGCTACGGCACCATCGCCGCGGCCGGCCCGCACGCCACCACCCTGCACTGGGTGCGCAACGACGGCGACGTGCGCCCCGGCGAGCTGCTGCTGCTGGACGCCGGCGTGGAGACCGACACCCTCTACACCGCCGACGTCACCCGCAGCCTGCCGATCGACGGCCGCTTCACCGAGCTCCAGCGCCGCATCTACGACGCGGTGTACGACGCCCAGGAGGCCGGCATCGCCGCGGTGAAGCCCGGCGCCCGGTTCCGCGACTTCCACGAGGCCTCCCAGCGCGTCCTCGCCGAGCGGCTGCTCGCCTGGGGCCTGCTGGACGCCTCGGTGTACGACGTGGAGAAGGTCCTGGAGCTCGGCCTCCAGCGCCGCTGGACCCTGCACGGCACCGGCCACATGCTCGGCCTGGACGTCCACGACTGCGCCCACTCGCGCCGCGAGGAGCACGTCGACGCGCTGCTGGTCCCCGGCATGGTGCTGACCGTCGAGCCCGGCCTGTACTTCCAGCAGGACGACCTGACCGTGCCGGAGGAGTACCGCGGCATCGGTGTCCGGATCGAGGACGACATCCTGGTCACCGCCGACGGCAACGAGAACCTCTCGGCCGGCCTGCCCCGCCGGTCCGAGGACGTCGAGGCCTGGATGGCCTCGCTCGCCTGAGCCGACGCGGGACGGACCCGGGGCCGCGTCGGGCCCCGGGGCACGACGCGGCCGGACAACGGTGAAGGGCCCGGCCTCCCGAGCAGTGGGAGGCCGGGCCCTTCGGCTTTCGGTGCGGGGTGTCAGTTCGCGTCGCGTCCGAAGACGGACCGCTCGACGGACTTGTGGCCGTTGGACTCCGCGCTCACCCGGATGTCCACCTCGTACCTCGGCATCTTCTTGAACGTGGCCCGGAAGGTGTACTCGACGGTGTTGCCGTCGCGGACGCCCGGCACGTTCGGGTCGACCGTGACCGGGCCGCAGTCGGCCTTCAGCTCGACCGGCTTCCACACGTCGCCGACCAGGGCCTCCACCGTGACGTCGTCCGGGGTCAGTCCCTCGACCCCCCACACGGCCACCTGGGGGCGCAGGCCCGCGGTGCCGTCCGGCGAGGAGACCCGGAAGCTGAACGGGATCGGGTCCGTGGTGACCACGCCCTTGGCCGGCTGCAGCACCGAGAGGATCTCCGGGCTGTGGCTGTCGACGACGACGGCGTTCAGCTCGGCCTTGGCCATGTCGTGGTAGTCCGTGGAGTTCGGGACGGGGGCGTCCGCCTCGATCGTGATCCGCCCCGGGCGGTTGGCCTGGGACAGCCGCATCCGGTACTCGATGGTCCGGCTCTCACCGGCGGCCAGGGTGAAGGCCCCGTCGTTCCGGTTCATCACGTAGTCCATCCCGGAGCCCTGGCTGAGGTGGTCCAGCGTCTTCCAGCCGGAGGCGTCCTTGCGCTCCAGGGTGCCCTCCGCCATCGCGACGATCATGTTGCAGGGCGTGCCCTCGTACAGCTGGGTCGACACCACCGGGGCCACGCCGCGGGTGCCGGTGGCGTCGTTGTTCGTCCAGGTGACGGAGAAGGGGACCAGGTCGGTCAGGCCGATCTTCCCGCCCTCGCCGAGGCCGCCGAAGGTGATGGCGATGCCGCTTCCGCCGGGCCGGGGGGTGGCGGGCTTGGCCGGGGCGGGCTTGGCGGCGGCCTTCGCGGCAGCCTTGACGTCGGTCTTGGCCGACGCGGCCTGGTGGGCGGGAGCCTGCCCGGCCGGGGCCTCGGCGGCGGTGGCCGGCGCGGCCTCGGTGGTCGGCGCGACCCCGGTGGTCGGCGCGGCCGGGGCGGGGGTGGTCGGGGCGGGGGCGGTCGGGACGGCGCCCGCGCCGGGGGTGGCCGAGGAGGTGGCCGCGGGGGTGGTGGCGGGGGCCGCGACGGAGGCCCCGCCGTCGGTCGGGCCGCAGGCGGCGACACCGACGGCGGCGACGACGGCCAGCGGGACGATCTTCGCAATACGGGCGATAACGGACGCGTTCATGTGACAGTCCCCCCAAGGACAAGGTGATGGTGGTTTTTGATCGGGATGGGCGCCTCACTGTCGCGCCCCGAGGAGCCGGCCCGAGCCCCCCGGCTTCGCCGGCTCGCTCTCCCCGCCTCTCACCCTGATAGACGTCCATCCGCCCGGGGGGTTGCAGGTGGGTTCGAAGAAATTTTCCGCGGCCCGCCCCGGAACGCCGAAAGGCGCCGCGACCGGGGGAGAACCCCGGTCACGGCGCCTCGACGGCCCCGCTCGGTGCTACCGCTTCACGACCGCCACCGGCACGGTCAGCTCGCCCAGGACGTTCAACGGCGCGGTGGCGTCGTACGGCATCGTCGCCTGGACGGCCACCGGCATCGTCCCGGGCCCGTCCACCGGGTCCAGGGTCATCCGGTACGTCACCTTCCTGGACTCGCCCGGTGCGAGTGAGAACCAGGCGTTCTCCCTCACCATGGCGTAGTCCGTACCGCCGCCCATCGAGAGCGGGATCTCCGTCCAGCCGCTGCCGTCCTGACGCTCCAGCTTGCCCTTGTTCATCAGGACCATCTCGCTCGGCGGCGTCCCCGCGTACTCCTTCGTGTAGACCAGCGGCGCGACCTTGTCGAAGGCCTTCTGGCCGGTGTTCCGGTAGGTCACCGTGAAGGTCACCGGGGTGCCGCCGTTGGACACCTTCTGCCCGGCACCGATGCCGCCGTCGACGGTGATGGCAATGTCCTTGCCGGTCTGCGCGGCCGAGGTCGGCGGCTTGTGGGCGCTCACGTCCAGGCTGTTGACGATCGACGTCAGGCCGGCCTGGTAGTCGCTCTTCAGCCCGTTCGCCACCACGAAGACCTGGTCCGAATTCATGCCCCACAGCTGGGCGGTGAAGGTGTCACCGGGGTTGCAGGTGACGTTCCACTGGGTCTTGTCGACGGTCTTGCCGGCCACCGTGGACTTGGTCCGCACGGGTGCGCCGATCGAGGAGTAGCCGTTCCCGGGGACGTAGGGACGGCCCCAGATCGGGCAGTTCGGCTGGTGGCCCCAGCCGTCGGGGGCGCTGAGGTCGTTCATCGTCGGCCAGGGGCCTCCGAGGTCGAGTTCGTCCGCGCTGTTGTACGCCACGACCAGGACGCCGTACGGCTCGCACTTCGCCGCCGCCCAGCCCTGCTGCGGCTCGGTCGGCGCGCCCGGGCTCAGGACGCAGACCCGGTCGGCCGAGACCGGCACGGCCTTCCAACCCGCCGGGACCTTGAACCTGACACCCCGGAGGGTGTACGAACTCGCCGCGCCGGCGGTGGAGCTGGGGGTGGTGGCGGAGGAGGACGGAACACCGTCGGCGAGTGGCAGCCCGCTCTCGGTGTCGCCGGTGGGGGTGCCCGGGTCGGTGGGGGTGGGCGTCGGGCTCGGCTCGCCGGTCGGCTCGGGCGTCGGACTCGGCTCGGCGGTCAGGGTGGCGGCCGGGGGCGGCGGCACCTCGTCCTGGGCGACCGGCTCGCCGTGGAAGGTGAGCACGCCGAGCGCCATGGCGGCGGCCAGGCCCAGCGGCACGGTGACGGCGTACACCGGGCGCAGTCGCCGGATCCGGCTCTTCGGGGGAGCGGCCGGGCGCAGACCGGTCGCCGTGACCATGGAGGCCCGGGCCGTCATCGCCTCGCGGAGCAGCCGTTCCGTCGGTGTCTCGGCCGGCTCGTCGCCGTCGCCGCCGGTGCGGCGGGGGAGTTTGTCGGTCATCGAACCTTCTCCAGGTGCTTTTCCAAGGCGTCCAGAGCGCGGCTGGCGGTGGACTTCACGGCACCCCGGGACAGTCCCAGGGTCTCGGCAATCTGCGCCTCCGACAGGTCGGACCAGTAGCGCAGCACCAGCACCTCACGCTGGCGGGTGGTCAACTCCTGCAGGGCGACCAGCACCCGGCGGTGCTCGTCGTTGAGCACCGCGTGGTCCTCGGCGGACGGCGCGTCGGCCACGTGCGGGGGCACGTACTCGCGAGCGGTCTTGCGGCGGCGCAGCATCGAGCGGGCGCCGTTGACCACCGAGGTCCGCAGGTAGCCGAGCGCGTTGTCGAGGTCGTCCAACTCCTCGCCGTAGCGCTGGTAGAGCTGGGTGAAGGCGTCCTGGACGACGTCCTCGGCCAGGTCCTGGTGGTCGACCAGCAGGACCGCCATCCGGACCAGGCCGAGCCGGTGGGCGTGGTAGAGGTCGGTCAGGGTGGGCCGGTCCTCGGCGGGCTTACGGCCGCCGCGCAGCAGCCGGAAGCCGGAACGGCGCTGCTTCGCCTCCTGCTCGGTGACGACTCCGGCGAGCGGCTCGCCGGCCTCCTGCGCACCGAACAGCACGGCGACCACTCCTCGGATGGAGAAGCCCCGCCCCCCTGACTGCACGGCGGTCGGCCCGATGGCCATGGACATCTGCGAATCCGCTTTCCCCCGGGACGGTGACGGCTGCCGCCGTTCCGTCAGGTCACCTGATCAAGATCGTGATCGGGGGGATCATCCCAGCCGCCCTCTGCCGGAATCCCCCCGCCCCATTCCAAGGACGTGTGACGGCGGTGAAGGTTGCAGGTGGGTTCGAAGAAAATTCCGAAGGGGCCGGGGCGGCTACACTCACCGGCATTCCGCCACCCGTGAGCAGGGGGTTTCCATGGCCGAGCAGAACCTCGACGGCCCGGTCGGGACCGGAACCGGTACGGCCCCGGGTACGACCTCGGGTACGGCTGCGGCCGTCGCCGTCGGACGGCGGCCGGTGCCCGTCGCCATCGGCCGGCGCCCGGAGCCGGTGCACGACATCGCCGTGTACGCCTTCCCGGGGATGGCACCGTTCGAACTCGGCGTGGTGATCGAGGTGTTCGGGCTGGCACGGCCCGAGCTGATCGGGCTGCTGGCGGCCCCCTGGTACGGGCTGAAGGTGTGCGCCGACCGGCCCGGGACGCCGCTGGACGCGGTGGGCGGCTTCACGCTGACCGCCCGGCACGGCCTCGACGAACTCGCGGCGGCCGACACCGTGGTGGTCCCCGGGGTGCCGAACGCGTTCAGCGGCGAGGTCTCCCCCGACCTGGTCGAGGCGCTGCGCACCGCGCACGGGCGCGGCGCCCGGATCGTGTCGATCTGCGGGGGCGCCTTCGCCCTGGCCGCCGCCGGGCTGCTGGACGGCCGGGAGGCGACCACCCACTGGCGGTACGCCGAGCTGCTCCAGCAGCGGTACCCGGCCGTGCGGGTCGACCCGGACGTGCTGTACGTGGACAACGGCGACGTGCTGACCAGTGCGGGCAGCGCGGCCGGCATCGACCTCTGCCTGCACCTGGTCCGCAAGGACCACGGCGCCAAGGTGGCCAACGCGGTGGCCCGGCGCTTCGTGGTGGCCCCGCACCGGAACGGCGGGCAGGCCCAGTTCATCGAGGCGGCGGTCCACCCGGTCGAGGAGGACGAGGACGGCATAGCCAGGAGCATGCGGTGGGCCCTGGACCACCTGTCGTCCCCGTTGACCGTCTCCCTGCTGGCCCGTGCCGCACGGATGTCGGACCGCTCGTACCTGCGGCACTTCACCGCCCGCACCGGGACCAGCCCGATGCGCTGGGTCGTCACCCAGCGCATCGCGGCCAGCCTGGAGCTGCTGGAGTCGCCGGAGGGGACGGTGGAGGAGATCGCCGCGGCGGTCGGCTTCGAGAGCGCCGCGACCTTCCGCCACCACTTCGGCCGGGTGATGCGCACCTCACCCACCGCCTACCGGCGCTCCTTCGGGCGCGGAGCGGCCTGAGCGCGCCGCCCGTCGGGGCGGCGCGCCGGGGAGGGCGTGCCGGGGGAAGTGCCAGGGGGCGTGCCGTACGCCCCGCGCTTCCTGCGCCTCGTGCTTCCTACGCCCCGCGCTCCGGCCCGGCGCCGGGCCCGTTGTCGGCCTCGCGGCGGTCCGCGTTGGCGAGGATGGCGTCGTGCAGCCACTGGGCCAGGCCCGGCGCGACCTTCTCGTAGGTGTCGGTCCAGCGCGGGTCCGAGACGTACAGCCCGGCCAGGCCGCGGTGGATGGTGAAGGTGCAGTCGTAGAAGTTCTGGCAGATGTGCTGCCGGTGCTCCTCGGCGAGGCCGGTGGCCACCTCGCCGTCGGCGGGCTCGCCGGCCGCGATCGCCTCGGCCAGGCGGCCGTTGAGGGCGGTCATCTCGGCCTGGACACGCTGCCAGTCGGCCTTGGAGTAGCCACCGGTGCGGCGCTGCGACTCGGCCCAGGCCTCGGTGTCGCCCCAGCGCTGCTCGGCCTCCTGCTCCCATTCCTCCTGGTAGCCCTCGCCGAAGATCTCGAACTTCTCCTCCGGGGTCAGCTGAATGCCCATTCTCCGTGCCTCCATGGCGTGTTCGACGGCTGAGGCGAGTTCCTGGAGGTGACTGATCCGGTCGGTGAGCAGCCGGTGCTGCCGCCGGAGGTGTTCGGTCGGGCTGACCGAGTCGTCGTCCAGGATCGCCGCGATCTCCTCCAGGGGGAAGCCGAGTTCACGGTAGAAGAGGATCTGCTGCAGCCGGTCGAGGTCGGCGTCCGCGTACCGGCGGTAGCCGGTCCGGGTCCGGCCGGCCGGGGACAGCAGGCCGACCTCGTCGTAGTGGTGCAGCGTGCGGACGGTCACCTTGGCGATCTTCGCCACGGCACCGACCGAGTAGCCCTCACTGGTCATCGGAGTTCCTCCCTGGTGCTGACCACAAGCCTCGGCTCTCACGTCGCGTGAGGGTCAAGCGGCGGGACCCGGGACGGACGGTCGGTGGCGGGGACGGGCGCGCCGGCCTCAGACCCCGGCGCCGGCGAGCGCTCTTCATCGAGCCAGCCGTACACCCTGAGCGTCGCGGTGAACGAGCTCGGGCTCTCCTCGAGCGGCGCGTACGAGCTCGCGGTGGACGCCTGGGGCGGGACGG
>NZ_JBEZUT010000200.1:0-15941 GCF_040636595.1 Kitasatospora sp. NPDC036755 | reverse complement strand
CAGAGCTATAACTACGGCGCGGCCTGCGTCGTCGCCCTGGTGCTGTTCGGCATCTCGATGGCCGTCACCTCGATCCTGCTCCGCCGCCGCTCCGGCTTCATGGCGAGCGACGACTAGCGGCCCGGGAGGACCCGATCATGACCCTTGGCACCACACTCACCAAGGGGCCGGCCACGGCCGTCCCCTCCCGGTCCGGCGGCCCCGCCGCCCGGACCGCCCGGCGCCGCGCGTTCCTCCACTGGGTGGCCGTGCACACGGTGGCGATCGCCGCCGCGCTGTTCTTCCTGCTGCCCTTCGTCTTCGTCTTCCTCACCTCGGTGATGTCGGACGGGCAGGCGCTCACCACCGACTACTGGCCGAAGGACTGGAACTGGGGCAACTACAGCAAGGTCTGGGACACCCCCGGCTTCCTCAGCTGGTGGCGCAACACCCTGCTGTACGCCGGGTTCGGCACCCTGCTGACCGTGGTCTCCAGCCTCCCGGTGGCCTACGCCCTCGCCAAGTTCCGCTTCCGCGGCCGCAACCTGGCGCTGATGTGCGTCATCGCGATGATGATGCTGCCCCCGCAGGTCACCGTCATCCCGATGTTCCTGTTCTGGTCCAAGCAGATGGGCATGGACGGCTCGCTCTGGCCGCTGATCATCCCGATGGCCTTCGGCGACGCGTTCTCCATCTTCCTGCTGCGCCAGTTCCTGCTGACCATCCCCAAGGAGTACATCGAGGCCGCCCGGATCGACGGCTGCGGCGACCTGCGCACCCTGCTGCGGGTGGTCCTGCCGATGGCCAAGCCGGCCATCGCCGCGGTCGCGCTGTTCCAGTTCTTCTACTGCTGGAACGACTACTTCGGGCCGCAGATCTACGCCAGCAACAACCAGCAGGCCTGGACCCTCAGTTACGGACTGGAGTCCTTCAAGGCCGCCCACCACACCAACTGGAACCTCACCATGGCCGCCACCCTGCTGGTGATGGCACCGGTGATCGTCCTCTTCTTCTTCGCTCAGAAGGCCTTCATCGAAGGCGTGACACTGACAGGGGTCAAGGGCTGATGTCCGCACTCAAGTTGGCAATCGTCGGCGGCGGTTCGACGTACACCCCGGAACTGATCGACGGATTCGCCCGGCTGCGCGACACCCTGCCGATCGGCGAGCTGGTGCTGATCGACCCGGCCGCCGAGCGCCTGGAGCTGATCGGCGGCCTCGCCCGGCGGATCTTCGCCCGGCAGGGCCACTCCGCGGTCGTCACCGTCACCACGGACCTGGTGGCGGGCGTCGCGGACGCCGACGCCGTGCTGCTCCAGCTGCGCGTCGGCGGCCAGGCCGCCCGCAACCAGGACGAGACCTGGCCGCTGGAGTGCGGCTGCGTCGGGCAGGAGACCACCGGCGCCGGCGGCCTCGCCAAGGCGCTGCGCACCGTCCCGGTGGTGCTGGACATCGCCGAGCAGGTGCGCCGGACCAACCCGGACGCCTGGATCGTGGACTTCACCAACCCGGTCGGCATCGTCACCCGGGCGCTGCGGACCGCCGGCCACAAGGCCGTCGGGCTGTGCAACGTCGCGATCGGCTTCCAGCGCAAGTTCGCCGGGCACCTGGGCGTGGACCCGGAGCTGGTCCGGCTCGACCACGTCGGGCTCAACCACCTGACCTGGGAACGCGGGGTGACCCTGCTGGACGCCCCGGGCGCCGCCGGCGGACGCGAGGTGCTCCCGGAGCTGCTCTCCTCGCACGGCAAGGAGATCGCCGAGGACCTGCACCTGCCGCAGGCCGTCATCGAGCGGCTCGGCGTGGTGCCGTCCTACTACCTGCGGTACTTCTACCAGCACGACGCGGTGGTGGCGGAGCTGAAGGAGCAGGGCTCGCGGGCCGCGCAGGTGGCCGAGATCGAGCGGCAGCTGCTGGAGCTGTACGCCGACCCGGCCCTGGACACCAAGCCCGAGCTGCTCGGCAAGCGCGGTGGCGCCTTCTACTCGGAGGCGGCCGTCCAGCTGATCGGCGCGCTGCTCGGCACCGGCGGCGGCACCTCCGTGCAGGTGGTGAACACCCGCAACGACGGCGTGCTGCCCTTCCTGCCGGACGACGCCGTGATCGAGGTCCCGGCGGAGGTGGACGCGCGGGGCGTGCGCCCGCTGCCGCAGCGGCCCGTCGAGCCGCTGTACGCCGGCCTGATCGCCGCCGTCACCTCCTACGAGCACCTCGCCCTCGACGCCGCCCTGCGCGGCGGCCGCGACCGGGTCTTCGACGCCCTGCTCGCCCACCCGCTGGTCGGCCAGATCGATCTCGCCGACCGGCTCACGGACCGGCTGCTCGCCCACAACCGCGAGCACCTCGCCTGGGCCTGACCCGGCCCGCCACGTACCCGCCCGGTGACCTCCTCCGGTCGCCGGGCGGGCTCCGCGAGGAGACCGTCCACCCCCGGCCGGGGATCCTCCGGCCGGGCACCCCGGCCGGGACCGTCGGCCGGGCACCCGGCCGACGACCACGGCCCGGGCCACGTACGAGCCGCGGGGACCTGATGACCCACCAGCCCGAACCACTCCTGCCCGGCGTCCTCGCCATCGACGCGGGCAACTCCAAGACCGACGTCGCCCTGATCGGCGCCGACGGCAGCATCCTCGGCTCCGCCCGCGGCGGCGGCTTCGCCCCGCAGCGGATCGGCGGCGCGGCGGCGGTCGCCGGCCTGACCCCGCTGGTCGAGCAGGCCGCCGCCGAGGCGGGCTTCCCGTCCTGGAGAGGGGTACTCACCAGCCACGTCAGCGCCTGCCTGGCCAACGCCGACCTGCCGGTCGAGGAGGAGGCGCTGCGCGTCGCCCTGGAGTCCCACCCCTGGGGGGCCAGCAACACCGTCGTCAACGACACCTTCGGCCTGCTGCGGGCCGGCACCGACGGCCCGCGCGGGGTCGCGGTGGTCTGCGGCGCCGGGATCAACTGCGTCGGGCTGCTGCCGGACGGGCGCACCGCCCGCTTCCCCGCCCTCGGCGAGCTCACCGGCGACTGGGGCGGCGGCTCCGGGCTGGCCGTCGCCAGCATGTGGCACGCCGTCCGCGCGGAGGACGGGCGCGGCGGGCCGACCGGGCTCGCCCGGGCCATCGCCGAGCACTTCGGCCTGCCCAGCGCCGTCGCCGTCGCCGAGGCCGTCCACCTCGGGCACCTGCCGAACGCGCGGCTGCACGAGATCGCCCGGGTGCTGTTCGCCGTCGCGGGCGAGGGCGACGCGGTGGCACTGGAGCTGATCGACCGGCAGGCCGACGAGATCGTCCGGCTCGCGGTGGTGGCGCTCGGCCGCCTGGACCTGCTGGACACCCCGACCCCGGTGGTGCTGGGCGGCGGCGTGCTCGCCTCCCGGCATCCGCTGCTGCTGGACAACCTGACCGCCCGGCTGGCCGCGGCCGCGCCGCTGGCCGAACCGCGCGTCGTCGTCGCCCCGCCGGTGCTGGGCGCGGCACTGCTCGGCCTCGACCACCTGGCGGCGGACGCCGAGGTGCAGGCCCGGGTCCGCGAGGCGTACGAGGCGGGCCGACCGGTCGCGGCCTGACCGCCCGTCCACCCGCGGACGGGCCGGCCCGCCGCGGCCTGACGCCAGGTCACCGACCTCCCTCCCCCGCCGGATCCGCACGTCCGGCGGGGGAGGGAACCGCGGGGCCGCCCCCGGTCGTGTTACGGGGGTACCGACCACCGCCGCCGTCCGGGGAGACTTGTGCCATGGCCACCCCCCGCCTCCTGATCGCCGCCGCCCTGCTGGCCTGTGGCGCCGCAGCCGCCCTCACCGGCTGCACGCCCGCCGACTCCGGCTCCACCCTCGCCGCCGCCTCCGCCGCCGCCCGGGCCGACGAGGGCGCGGACGAGCTGCTGGACGACGACGAGTTCTTCTACGAGGACGACGAGGAGTCCTACGCCCCCGAGGCCGACCCGTCCGTGCCGGCCTCCGCCACGGTGCCCTCCGCCGAGTGCGCCACCCCCACCGCGCTCCCCGGCCACCAGGTCCTCCTCGTCGTCTCGGCCGGCCCGGCCGAACTCACCGCCCGGCCCGCCCGGTTCGGCTGCGGCTCCGGCCGCTACGAGCCCGCCGGCAGTCCCGTCCACTACGGCTACGCGGGGGCGGGGGTGGCGGCGACCCTGGTCGACGGCCCGCACGACGGCCCGGCCGGGACCGTCCCCCTCGCCGAGCTGATCTCCCACGTCAACGACTGCCTGGCCGACCGCGAACCGTCCGCCCCCGCCGAACCGTCCGCCCCCGCCGAACCGACCGAACCGTCCGCCCCCGCCGACCCGACCGACCCGGCCGAGCCGTACGGCTGCCACGGCGACGCCTACGACGTGGTGCTGGACTCCCACGGCCGGATCATGCGGATCGGCGAGATCGACGACCCTCCGCAGACCCCCTGACGGCCGCTCACCGGCCCATACGGTGTAGAAGCACCTCTCAACTGTTGGCATTCGGCTGCGCTACGCGCATCGACCGGGCTCCAGCTGGGGGCTTTTGACGTTCGATACGTTCGCGGGGCCCGCGCTTGGGGCTGGTCTTACCTTCTCCGTCGTTGACCCGGTTTCGGCGGCGGTGCTTTGCTTCGGGCCGTCGGCGGTGACCGGCCCCACCACCCCACGCCACTGGCGGTCCACCACGGACCGCCGGTGACCGGCCGTGCCGTCGTCGGCCTTCCCCCTTCGTCCCCACAGTGCCGCCGCGCCGCACCCGGGCGCGGCCGGCACCAGAGAGGAACCCTCACGATGGGCATCTCCCCCACCTCCCGCCGGATGCGGCTGCGGGCCCTGACCGGGCTCAGCGCCCTCGCGCTGGCCGCCGCCGGCTTCGCCGCCGCCCCGGCCGCCCAGGCCGCCCAGGACGACCGGCCGGCCGGCGAGTTCGCCGGGCAGCCCCACCCCTACCGGCACGGCGCGCACCCGACCAAGGAGACCGGCAACCAGGCCCCCAAGCCGGCGGCCAACAACCTCAGCTACGGCGGCGGCGTGGACGGCATCGGCGTCACCACCGGCGCGCCGAAGGTCTACCTCGTCTTCTGGGGCTCCCAGTGGGGCACCCAGGGCACCAACTCCAGCGGCTACACCACGCTGTCGGGCGACCCGAAGGGCGAGGCCGTCCGGGCGCAGCAGCTGTTCAAGGGCCTCGGCACCAACAGCGAGACCTGGTCCGGCGTCATGACCCAGTACTGCGAGGGCGTCGCCGCCGGCGCGACCAGCTGCCCGACCGGCTCCACGCACGTCGGCTACCCCACCGGCGGCGCGCTGGCCGGCGTCTGGGTCGACGAGTCGGCGGCCGCCCCGGGGCAGGCCAGCGGCTACCAGCTCGCCTCCGAGGCCGTGAAGGCCGCCGGGCACTTCGGCAACACCACGGCCGCCTCCAACCGCAACGCGCAGTACGTGGTGCTGTCGCCGACGGGCACCCACCCGGACGGCTTCAACACCCCGAACGGCGGCTTCTGCGCCTGGCACGACTACAACGGCGACACCACCCTGACCGGCGGCGCCGCCCCCTCCCCGTACGGTGACGTGGCGTTCACCAACGACCCGTACGTGACCGACATGGGCTCCTCCTGCGGCCAGAACTACGTCAACAGCGGCAGCGCGGGCACCCTGGACGGCGTGACCATCGTGTACGGCCACGAGTACTCGGAGACCATCACCGACCAGAACCCGGCGGGCGGCTGGACCGACTCGACCGGCTACGAGAACGCCGACAAGTGCTCGTGGAACGGGGTCGGCGGCACGGGCGGCGCGCAGAACGTGACCTTCGCGACGGGCTCGTTCGCCATGCAGGGCACCTGGTCGAACGGTGTCAACGGGTGCCAGGTCTCGCACGCGATCGTCCACTGACGATCCGGGCTCCCGGGCTACCGAGCCGCTGAGTTCCCGAGCTGCCGGACACCCTGGGTCCCGGGCGCCGGGGTGGGCCGTGACGGCCCGCCCCGGCGCTTCGCGTCATGGCGTGACGAGCCCGAACTCGTAGGCCTGGATGACCAGGTGGACCCGGTCGCGGGCGTCGAGCTTGGTGAACAGCCGGGCGACGTGCGCCTTGGCGGTGGCCACGCTGATGGTCAGCTCCGCGGCGATCTCGGTGTTGGACAGGCCCCGGCCGACCAGGGTCAGCACCTCGCGCTCGCGCTCGGTGACGGCCCCGGCGACGGGCCGGCGGGGCGGGGCCGCGGCGGCCTCCGGGCGGGCGGCGAACTCGCCGATCAGCCGGCGGGTGATGCCGGGGGCCAGCAGGGCGTCCCCGGCGGCGACCACCCGGATGCCGTCCAGGATGGTCTCCAGCGCGAGGTCCTTGACCAGGAAGCCGCTCGCCCCGGCCCGCAGCGCGCCGTAGACGTAGTCGTCGTCGTCGAAGGTGGTGAGGACCAGGACGTGGGTGGGCAGCTCCGGGTCGGTGGTGATCCGGCGGGTGGCCTCGATGCCGTCCGTCCCCGGCATCCGGATGTCCATCACGGCGACGTCGGGGCGCAGCCGGGCGACCAGGTCGACGGCCTCGGCGCCGTCGCCGGCCTCGCCGACCACCTCCAGGTCGGGGGCGTCGGCGATCAGCACCCGCAGGCCGGTGCGGATGAGCGGCTGGTCGTCGACCAGGACGACGCGGATCACGGCGCCACCTCCAGCGGGATCTCGGCGGACGCCCCGGCGGACGCTCGGGAGGGGGTCTCGGCAGATGTCCCGGCGGGTGTCCCGGCGGGGGGCCGCTCGGGCAGCGGCAGCCGGGCGGTGACCAGGAAGCCGCCCCCGGGGCGCGGCCCGGCCCGGAACTCGCCGTGCAGCAGGGCCACCCGCTCGCGCATCCCGGCCAGGCCGTAGCCGGTGCCGGGGGTCGCGGTGGGCACGCCCGCGCCCGGGTCGACGACGGTGACGTCCAGCGCCACCGGCCCGTACTCGACGGTGACGTGGCAGTCCCGGGTGCCGGCGTGCTTGACCACGTTGGTGACCGCCTCCTGGACGATCCGGTAGGCGGCCAGGTCCACCTCGGGCGGCAGGGCGCGGGCTTCGCCGCGGCGGGTGAGCCCGACCCGCACCCCGGCGCCCGCCGCCCTGACCACCAGCCGGTCCAACTCGCCGAGTCCGGGCACCACTTCGAGCGGCGCGGGCTCCCCCTCGCCCTGCCGCAGCGCGCCGAGCATCCGGCGCAGCCCGGCCAGGGTCTCCCGGCTGGTGGCCTCGATCGCCTCCAGCGCGTTGCGGGTCTCGGCGGGCTGGGTGTCCATGACCCGGCTGCCCATGCCGGCCTGGATCGCGATGATCCCGATGTTGTGGGCCACCATGTCGTGCAACTCGCGGGCGATCCGCAGCCGTTCGGCGGTGATGGCCTGCTCGGCGGCCCGGCCGCGCAGCGCCTCGGCGTGGGCCCGGCCCTGGTGCACGGTGTTGCCGACCAGCCAGGCGATCAGCACGGTCGCGGCGAAGCCCCCGTAGGCGAGCGGGTTGACGGGGTAGTCGTTGACGGCGCCCCAGGCCAGCAGTCCGGCGAGGGTGGCCAGCGGCAGGGCCAGGGCGCTCAGCGAGACCCGCCGGGAGCGGGTGGCCGCGCAGTAGCCGACCACCGCGTCGGCGATCAGGAACTGCAGCGGCCCGGTCTCCGGGACGCCCCACATCCCGAACGCGTAGACGGCGCCCGCGAGCGCCACCGCGATGGCCAGCAGCGGCAGCCGGACCAGCAGCGCCGCCACCAGGGTGGTGACCACCGCGGTGACCACCAGCGGCATGTCCTCGGGGTTGCCGTGGTAGTCGAACAGGTGCCGCAGCTCGTCCTCGCGGGTGAGGAAGCGGAACGCGACCAGGACCGTCCACAGCGCCGCCACCCACACGCCGGCGGGCAGGCGCCTGAGCAGCGGCGGGCGGGGTTCGGTGATCATGACGCGATGGTAGTGGCGGGCCCGGCGGCGCCGCATCGGCCCGGGGGCGTAATCCCCGGGGCGGGTGGGGCCGCGGGTGCTTGTGTCCCGCCGCCCGATGCCCGGGCACCGGCCCGACCGGCACCGTGGTCCCCGTGATCGAGATCGAACGACTGACCAAGCGGTACGGCGCCACCACGGCCGTCGACCGGCTGACCTTCACCGTCCGGCCGGGCGCCGTGACCGGGTTCCTCGGCCCCAACGGCGCCGGCAAGTCCACCACCCTGCGGATGATCCTGGGCCTCGACACCCCCACCGGGGGCAGCGCCACCGTGGCCGGCGTGCCCTTCGCGAGCCGGCCGCGCGGCCTGCGGCACGTCGGCGCCCTGCTGGACGCGGGCGACGTGCACGGCGGGCGCAGCGCCCGGGCCCACCTGTCGGCGCTGGCCCGTGGCAACCGCATCCCGCTCGGGCGGGTGGACGAGGTGCTGGCGGAGGTCGGCCTCGGCAAAGCCGCCGGGCGGCGGATCGGCGGCTACTCGCTGGGCATGAAGCAGCGCCTGGGCATCGCCGGCGCGCTGCTCGGCGACCCGCCGGTCCTGCTCTTCGACGAGCCGCTCAACGGGCTGGACCCGGAGGGCGTGCTCTGGGTGCGCGGCCTGTTCCGGCGGCTCGCCGCCGAGGGGCGGACGGTGTTCGTCTCCAGCCACATGATGGCCGAGATGGAGCACACCGCCGACCGGCTGGTGGTGATCGGGCGCGGCCGGCTGATCGCGGACGAGAGCCTCGCGGAGTTCTCCGCCCGCGACGCGGTCTCCTCGGTGGCCGTCCGGGCCCCCGACCTCGGCGCGCTGACCGAGGCCCTGCGCGCGGAGGGCGCCGACGTGCGGCTGGCGGAGCCCCGGTCCGGGATCGTCACCGGGATGCCGGCCGAACGGATCGGCGAACTCGCGCTGCGGCACGGCGTGGTGCTGCACGAACTCACCACCCGGACGTCGTCGCTGGAGTCGGCGTTCATGTCCCTGACCGCCGACAGTGTCGAGTACCTCGCCGGAGACGCCCGATGAGCACCCCGCCCCTTGCCCCGGCCCTTGCCCCGGCCCCCGAACCGGCGCCGCGCTTCACCGACCTGCTCGCCGCCGAGTGGATCAAACTGCGCTCGCTGCGCTCCACCTACTGGGTGCTGGCGCTGGCCTCGCTGGTGGCGATCGCGGTCAACGTGAACGCCGTCCACACCGACCTGACGTACATCGACCACCCGCCGCCGCGAATGCCCGGCATGCCACCGTACACCTACGACCCGCTGTGGCACGGCCTCGGCAACATCGCGGGCGACCTGATGGCGGTCGCGGCCGGCAGCCTCGGGGCGATCACCGTGTTCGGCGAGTACACCACCGGCCTGATCCGCACCACCTTCGCCGCCGTGCCGGACCGGCGGGGCGTGATCGCGGCCAAGGTGCTGCTGATCGGCGGGATCACCGCACTCGCCGGGCTGGTGGTCTCGACGGTCTCCTTCTTCACCGTCAACGCGATGCTGGCCTCCCGTCACGTCGGCCTCTCCGTCACCGACGACGGCTGCCTGCGGGCCGTGCTCGGCTACGCGGCGATCGTGCCGGTCTGCGCGCTGATCGGGATGGCGCTGGGCGCGCTGCTGCGGCACGCCACCGCCTCGATCGTCTCGCTGGTGCTGCTGATGTTCGTCCTGCCGATGATGTTCGGCGGGGACCGCTACCGCTGGCTGAAGGAGATCGGCACCCACCTGCCGTTGGCCACCGTGCAGCGGCTCGTCATCAACCCGAACTCCACGACCACGATGGGGAAGTACGCTCCGAGCGTGCTGGACTCGTGGATCACCATGGGGGTGTGGGGCGTCGCCTCGGTGGTCGTGACGGTGGTCGTGGTGCGGCGCCGGGACGTGTGATCAGGCCCCTCGGTCCAGGCCGAGCCGCCGAGCCGCCGCGGCGGGCAGCGGGTAGCGGCGCTCGGGCGGCAGCAGCCGCTGCGCCTGTGCCGTCCGCCCGTCGCGGACCAGCGCGGCGATCCGCCGCACCTGCGGGGTGAGGTCGGTGAGTCCCACCACCCACTCCTCGGCGTAGCGGCGGATCAGGGTGCGGCCGATGCCCACCTGGATGCTGTAGTGGTTCAGCGCCGCCCCGCGCAGCGACCGCTCCGGGTCCCACTGCACGTGGACCTCGGCGCGGGCGAGCTCGTCCGGGTGCGCGGTGGTCGGGACGGCGCGGGCGAGCGCCTCCTCCCAGCCCTCCCGGGTGATCCGGACCGCCAGCACCCTGGTCTGGCCGGGCTTGCCGGCCCAGTTGCTGCGGTGCATCAGCCAGCGGAACGAGGGCTTGATCCACGTCATCCGGTGGAAGCCGAACGGCGCCACGAACCGGCCCGCCGCCAGGGCCGCGTCGGCCACGGCCGGCGGGTAGGCCTGGTACAGCACGATCGTCCGCCCGTCGTGGTCGGCCCGGATCTCGCGCAGTGCGGTCATCTCCCGGCACCCCCTTCCTTCCGGTCACGGTGCCGGAGCGGGTGACGGGACGCAACGGGATTCTCCGGCTCGGGACGCTCGGTCGGGCTCGCGGCGCGGGCCGTGGCTCGGGTCGGGACGGGTCGCGGCTCAGAGCTCGGGTCGGCTCGGGTCGGCTCGCGGCTCCGGCCCGGACGGCTCAGGCCACGGCGGCCTTGCTGCGGAAGGCCCCGAGGGTGGCCGCCGGGACGCCGCAGCCGGGGAGGAAGGAGGCCGCGCCGCCGTGGTGGGTGCGGACCCGGTCGAGGAAGACGGACATGGCCTCGGCCGGGGCCTCCAGGAGCGGCGCGGGGATGGTGAGGTTGCGGCCCTGGGAGTCGGTGACCCGGGAGGTGCCGCGGTGGTCGTTGAGCGCCGTGCGGTGGCGCTCGGCGAGCCCGGCGAAGATCTGCGGGAGGGCGTCGGCGGTGCGGGTGTAGTCGGCGACGATGCGCTCGGCGGGGACGTCGAGGAGGTCCAGCAGGAGGGCGGTCAGCAGGCCGGTGCGGTCCTTGCCGGCGGCGCAGTGCAGCAGGACGGCGCCGGGCCGGACGGTGGCGTCGACGGCCGCGGCCACCGCGTCGGGCGCGGACTCGGCCAGCAGGACGTAGAAGTCGCCCAGGTCGGCGGCGGTGGCCATGGTGCTCATCCGCGCGGTGAGGGCGTCCGTGGCGGGGTTCACCGGGGCGGCGACGACGGCTATCCCGGCGGCCTCGGCGGCGGCCCAGTCGGCGGGGTCGGTCTCCCGCGGGTCGCGCAGGTCCACGATGGTGCGGATGTCGCAGCCGCGCAGCTGGGCGACGGTGGCCTCGTCGGCGGCCGGGAACGGCTGGGCGGAGCGGTACAGCACACCGGGGCGGACCCGCCGGCCCTCGGGGTCGCCGAGGACGGCGGCGTCGCGGAAGTTGACCAGGGACATGGGGTGGCCTTTCGGTGGGGCCGCACCCGGGACGCGAGGGGCCGTCCGGAGCGGGGACATCTAGACGTCTAGATGTGTAACCCCTTCCGGGGTCGCCGGGCAAGCCTCGGCCGCGCGGACCCGGGCGACGCAGGCGGCACGGGCCCGGGCGGCACCGGCCCGGGGGACACGGCCCCCGGTGCCCGGGTCCGGATCGCGCGGGTCTCGATCGGTGCATCCTTCCATCCCACTCCTGCCGACGGGCCACGGCGACCCGGACGGCACGGCGGCGGCCAGGACCGGCACCGCGGGACCCCGGACGGCACGGCGCCCGGGCCGCGCGAGCGGGCTCCGTAGGATCGGGCCCGTGGCGACGAACCCCCCGAGCTCCCCGAACACCCCGGTGTACCGCCGCCTGGCCCGCCGGATCCAGGAGCGCATCGACACCGGCGCCTACCCGCCCGGCGCCCGGCTGCCGAGCGAGCCCGAGCTGAGCGCCGAGTTCGGCGTGAACCGGCTGACCGTACGGCAGGCGGTGGCGGAGCTGGAGCGGGCGGCCGTGGTGGAGATCCGCCGGGGCGTGGGCACCTTCGTCCGCCCGCCGGCCGTCCGGGTCTCGATCGCCGTGGACCCGCGCAGCCAGCGGTTCGACCTCGGCAGCGTGCCCACCGCGCTGCCGAACGAGGAGGGAACGGACGGCGAGTTCGTGGTCGCCGCCCCGCTCGTCACCGGCTCGGCCCAGGACGCGGAGGCGGCCCGCCAGCTGGGCCGCGCGCCCCGGGAGCTGTCCCGGGTGGACTCGGTGATCCGGCTGGGCGGACGGGCCCGGGCCGCGTGCAGCTACTGGGTGGCGTTCGGCCCGCTGCCCGCCGAGCTGGTCCGGCCGGGCCGCCCCGGGAACCTGGTGCCGGACCTGGCGCGGGCCGCCGGGGTGGAGCTGGAGTACGACTGGCGGGCCTTCGGCGCCGTCGGCGCCGACCTCGCGGACGCCGAGCTGCTGGGCGTCCCGCCGGGCACCGCGCTGCTGGTGCGCGAGGGGGTCAGCTGCACCCCGGACGGCGTCCCCGCGCTGTACGTGCGGCGGCGGATCGACGGCAGCAGCGCGCGCTTCGTCCTGCACTTCCGCGACCGGTAGCCGGGGCCGGGCCGCCCTCGGCGTCACCGCCGCCCCGGCCGGACCCCCCTTGGTACATTCGGCGCCGGAACACCGGGCGCACGGGGGTTGGACAGGGTGACCGAAGAGACCGACTACGACATACCCACCGAGCTGGCGGAGGTCTACCTCACGCTGCTCGCCGACGTCTCCAGAACCGGCCGGCTGCCGCGCCGCGAGGAACTGGAACGGCTGCGCAGGCTCGGCGAGCACTGCGCGGAGGCCGGCTTCGGACTGCGCGAGGTGGTGTCGCACTGCCTGGCGGCGGCCCGGCGGGCCTGGCAGACCCTGCCCGGGACGACCGCCGCGAACAGCGTCACCGAGCTGCGCCGGATCGGCGACGCGGTGCTGGCCGCCACCGACGCCGCGCTGGCCGCGCTGGGCGAGGGCCACGAGCGGGCGCAGCGCCTGGCCGTCCGGCAGGAGGAGGCGGCCCGCCGGGAGTTCATCGACGACCTGCTGTTCGGCCGCAGCGACCTCGGGCTGCTCGCCGAGCGCGCGGAGCGGTTCGGGCTGCGGCTGGCGGGCGCGTACACGGTGGCGGTCGCGGTGGGCGACGAGCCGTTCGCGGACGTGCATCCGCTGGTGCACCGGGTGGAGCGGGAGCTGGCCGGGCGGTTCGGTGAGCGGGACGTGCTGCTGGCCAGCAAGGACGGCCGGCTGGTGTGCATCGCCCCGGACTCCGAGCGGGCCGTGCTGGAGGCCTTCGCGGAGCTGACGCTGCGCCCCGGGCCCGGCTACCAGCCGGTGCGGCGGGTGGCCACCGGCCGTCGGCACTCGGGGCCCAGCGGGGTGCCGCGCAGCTACGAGGAGGCGCTGGACGCGCTGGACTACGCGCAGCGGCTGGATCTGCCGGCCCGGCAGCTGCGGGCCGAGGAGCTGCTGGTCTTCCCGGTGCTGATGCGCGACCGGGCGGCCATGGCCGACCTGGTGCGCAGCGTGCTCGGCCCGCTGACGGAGGCCCGCGGCGGTGCCCGTCCGCTGCTGGACACCATCGCGGTGCAGGCGGAGGCGGCGTACGTGAACGCGGAGGCGGCGCGCCGGCTGGGCCTGAGCGTGCGCACCCTGAGCTACCGGCTGGAGCGGATCAAGGCGCTCACCGGGTACGACCCGGCGGACGCGCTGCAGCGCTTCACCCTGGAGACGGCGGCCATGGGGGCCCGGCTGCTGAACTGGCCGGAACAACCGCTGTAGTTACCGTCGTTACCGCCGTGGTCCCGCTTGCCGCCGACGCGATCCGGCCGCTCCGGGCCGCCGATCCCTCCGGCCGGTCCGGGCCCGCCGCGGCAAACCCGCGGGGCGCCACTACGACCGTCCGGCAGCCGTCCTGTTGCCGAGCTGTTGCAGTGTCACGCGGGCCGTGCGTACCAGGGTGTCAAGAGGGCGTAAAGATTGCCGGATCCTGGCAATGTGCGACGGGCCCCGGCACTGTCATGATCTCCCCGGCGCCGAAGCGCGGCGCCGACGGGAAGGCGGGGGAGGGTGGCCGGGTTGGGGGGATTCTTCGCGGCCGCGCTGGCCTTTCCGACGGCGCTGTTCAGCTTCGCGCTGGTGGTGGTGGTCGGGTACTGGTTGCTGATGCTGTTCGGCGGCCTGGTTCCCGGCGCCGTGCACGGGGGGCACGACGCCGGGCACCACGTGGACGTCGGGCACGCCGGGCACCATCCCGGTGCCGGGTACGGGGGGCACGGCGGACACACCGGACACGGGGGGCACGGTGCCGGGGGGCACGGTGCCGACAGTGGGTCCGAACGGCCGGGCGGCGGCCACCACACGGGCGTGCTGGACGCGCTGGGGCTGGGCGGGGTGCCCGTGACGGTGGCGGTGTCGCTGCTGGTCGCGCTCGCCTGGTTCGTCAGCCTGGCCGGCACCGTCCTCACCTCGGGGGCACCGGCGCGCGGCGGCGTGTTCGTCGTCGCGCTGGTCGCCTCCTGGGCGGGCACCCGGCTGCTCGTCCGGCCGATGTCGCGGCTGTTCCCGCAGGACCGGCCGGCCACCCGGGGGGACTTCGTCGGCCGGGTCTGCGTGATCCGGACCGGCCGGGTGACTGCCGACTTCGGGCAGGCGGAGGTCACCGCGGAGGACGGCTCCACCGCGACCGTCCAGGTCCGCACGGCGGAGCCCGAACCGGGCCTGACGGCCGGCCGGACCGCCCTGATCTTCGACTACGACGCCGAGGGCGAGCACTTCCTGGTGGCGCCCTTCGATCCGCCGGCCATCGCCTGACGGTTCGTCACTCTCCGTTCACCTTCCTCTCCTTCCTCACCTCACCGCACCTCTCCGCATTCCTCTTCGCACCAACTCGCCATCTCGTCAAAGGACTCCGTGATGGACACCATCGCCGTGGGTTTCGGCGTGCTCGTCGCCGTCGTGCTGCTCATCCTGCTCGCCATGCTGCTGTTCGTGGGCCGCCTGTTCCAGAAGGTCGAGCAGGGCAAGGCACTGATCGTCTCCCGGACGAAGAAGGTCGACGTGACCTTCACCGGCGCGATCGTCCTCCCGGTGCTCCACAAGGCCGAGTTGATGGACATCACCGCGAAGACGGTGGAGATCCACCGGGCCGGCCGGGACGGCCTGATCTGCCGCGACAACATCCGCGCGGACATCCGGATCTCGTTCTTCGTCCGGGTGAACAAGACCGTCGAGGACGTCATCAAGGTCGCCCAGTCGATCGGCACCGCCCGGGCCAGCGACCCGCAGGCGATCCAGGAGTTCTTCGCCGTCAAGTTCGCCGAGGCGCTCAAGACCGTCGGCAAGCAGCTGGACTTCACCGACCTGTACACCCACCGGCACGAGTTCCGGGACCAGATCATCGCGGTCATCGGCACCGACCTCAACGGCTACACCCTCGAGGACGCGGCGATCGACCACCTGGAACAGACGCCGATGAGCCAGCTGGACTCCGACAACATCCTGGACGCCCAGGGCATCCGCAAGATCACCGAGCTGACCGCGATCGAGCACGTGCGCACCAACGAGTACCAGCGCAACGAGCAGAAGGAGATCACCCGGCAGAACGTGGACGCCCGGGAGGCCGTCCTGGAGCTGGAGCGCCGGCAGGCCGACGCGGAGATCCGCCAGCGCCGCGAGATCGAGACCCTGCGGGCCAAGGAGGACGCGGTGATCGCCCGGGTGCAGGAGGAGGAGCGGCTCAACGCCCAGACCGCCTTCCTGCGCACCGAGGAACTGCTCGGCGTGCAGCGGGAGAACCAGGCCCGCGAGGTCGCGGTGGCGCAGAAGAACCGCGAGCGGGTGATCGCGGTGGAGAACGAGCGGATCGAGAAGGACCGCCTGCTGGAGGTCGTCGGCCGCGAACGGGAGACCGAGCTCGCCACGATCGCCAAGTCGAAGGAGGTCGAGTCCGCCAAGCGCGAGGTCGCCGACGTGGTGCGCGAGCGGGTCGCGGTGGACCGCACCGTCGCCGAGCAGGAGGAGGCCGTCAAGACCCTGCGCGCCACCGAGGAGGCCGAGCGCGTCCGCAAGGCCGTCGTGATCCAGGCCGAGGCCGAGGCGCAGGAGAAGCTCGTCAAGGACATCAAGGCCGCCGAGG